>CAWVKQ010000065.1:0-28331 GCA_963929955.1 Bacillota bacterium | reverse complement strand
AAGAGGCTGAGGCTTCAGTTTTTCAAGAACATACCTACGTTCACATCCGAAAGGGCTGCTCTTATCACAAAGGTTTTCAAGGAGACCGAGGGTCAGCCATGGATACTGAGGAGAGCAAAGTTCTTTGCCGAGTACTGCGCTACGAAGCCTATCGTGATACAGCCTGATGAGCTTATTATAGGAAACAATTCACCTATGAACAGAGGAGTCAACGGATACCCTGAAACGAACTATGAATGGGAGCACGACCTTGACACCTTTGAGACAAGGGAAATAGATCCTCTTAAGACTACTCCTGAAGTCATAAAGGAATACAGAGAGGAGATACTTCCTTACTGGCATGGAAGATCCCTCAGAGCTCATTGTCAGGGACATATGCCTGACTGGGTAAGAGAACTGGCAACAGGCTCAGACCTTATCGACGCGGAGATAAAGCAGTCGTACGGATGGGGGCATGCCCACCCCGGATATGGGACTATATGGGTTCGCGACGGATTCAGGGGAATAAAGGAAAGAGCGCTGGCTCAGATGGAGAAGATAGATTATGAAAAGCCGGGAGATATGAAGCACATGGAGCTTCTCCAGGCTGCGGTCATCTGCTGCGATGCCATGAAGGTATTCGGCGAAAGACATGCTGCTGAGTGCAGAAGACTTGCCGGGCTCGAAAAGGACGAAGCGAGAAAAGCAGAGCTCTACAAGATGGCTGAGGTATGCGACCGCGTTCCTTGGGAAAAGCCAAGGACGTTCCATGAAGCTCTTCAGGGGATCTTCTTCTGTCAGGTGGGATCCATTATGGAGCAGAGCGGAGCGGCATGCGGCGTAGGAAGACTTGATCAGTATCTCTATCCGTTCTATCTGCAGGACATAGCTTCAGGCGCTGAGACAAAGGAATCGGTACTGGAAAAAATCGAATGCTTCTTCATAAAGGAAGGGGAGAACATACAGCTTAACGATAACGGTACTGCCGAATTTTTCGGAGGATACACCTATTTCATGGCTCTCAACATCGGAGGAGTTACACCTGAAGGAAAGGACGCTGTAAACGATCTCACATACATGATGCTTGAAGCCGAGAATGATATAAGGCTCCAGAATCCTAATCTGGTGGCGCGTATGAACAGAAGAAATCCCGACAAGTACTATGAGAAGGTAGCGGAAATGGTACGTGAAGGCACAGGCTTTCCTCAGGTTCACAATGACGATGTGGGAATAGCTCAGATGCTCCTCTGCGGAACGACTCTCGAAGAAGCCCGTGACTATGAGGTCGAAGGCTGTACGGAATCTCTCATAAACGGCAAGATGTGGAAGTACAGCGATGCAGGTCAGGTAAACATGCCTGCGGCAATCGAACTCGTACTCAACAGAGGATACTGCACATACGCTCAGAATGCCGGAAAGAAGAGAGGTATTGATACAGGAGCGCTTGAAGATCTTAAGACGTACGAAGACTTTGAAAAAGCTGTGTTCGCGCAGCTTCATCATCTGATCTACGTGCTTCTCATAGCCAACAGATACGCTCAGAGAGCCCATGAGGAGGTTCAGGGTTATCCTTACACCAACTGTCTTTATGAAGGACCTTTTGAGAAGGGGCGCGAGTATGCGGCAGGCGGAGCTAAATACGCCACAGGTTTCTCGCCTTCATGCGTAGGCCTTGCGGATATAGCCAACTCACTGGCAGCGGTCAAGATGATGGTATATGACGAAAAGAAAATGACCTTGGAAGAAATGGCTGAGCTGTGCAGGACCAACTTTGAAGGTAAGGAAGACGTTCGCCTCATGCTGGTGAACAAGGTGCCTAAATACGGCAACGATGATCCGTACGTGGATGAGCTTGCTAAGCATGTAGCTGATTTCCTCGTTGAAGATATAGAACAGCACTGCGATATTTACGGAAACAAGTGTCAGAGCTCGATGTATCCTGTAGCGGCCAACACGCCGCTTGGAAAGGCCATAGGAGCGCTTCCTTCGGGAAGAAAAGCCGGTGTTCCTCTCGCGGACGGCATATCGCCGTCACAGGGAACCGATCATTCGCCTACAGAGGTAATAAAGTCGGTAACAGCCTATGATCATACGAAGCACCTGAACGGCAATCTGCTCAACATGAAGTTCAGCCCGGCCACTATAGCGGGAGAGCTTGGAATAAAGCGATGGGTATCGCTTCTGAAGACATTCTTCGATATGGGAGGATGGCACCTCCAGTGCAACGTTATAAGCGATGAGACACTGAAGGATGCTCAGAAGCATCCCGATGAGTATCCGGATCTGATGGTAAGAGTAGCGGGTTACAGTGCTTTTTGGAATTCACTTTGCACTGAGACTCAGAACGAGATCATCAGCAGGCATGCTCACAACTTTTAAAATATACAACATGTTTTCACATAACTGAACCACAAAAGGAGGATGCTGCATTTGATGCAACATCCTCCTTTTGGAAAGCAAGCGATGAGGACGGTGTTCCGTTTTCTTTGAATTTTTTGGGATCCGGAAGTTTTCTTGCAGGCAGCTGCCGTATTTTGGCGGCGGTATGAAAAAGCGGCAGTTATTTTTTACAGTGTTGCCGGATCTTGACCTGATGATGATAAAACGGCAGAAAGAGGCGGTTAAATGAGGAAGATCGTGTTGGTGGACGCAGCCGGGATCAGGCCTTTTAAGCGTAGCTGCCGGATTGTCGAGAAATATCGGGAATTTGGAAGAGGAGAAATTTAAAACTGCCGATTTACAGCTTAAAAATGAAAAAGCGGAAAAACACTTACATTATATTTGCCGAAAAACAGGCTGAAAGCAGGAATCAGGCAGGATGCTACTCGCGCATTGCGGGAACTGAAAACACAGTTGTCAAAATTCCTTGACAACTGTGAAAAACAGTGCTATTCTTAACTTAAGAAAAGACTTTAAAAAAGTAATCATTCAAATTTCAAATTCGGGAAAGGAGAATAAGGATATGACCAATAACTGTGGCGCTAAAGCCAAGATAAGCAGAGCGGGATGGAAGCTTGGGGTGACAGAGCGTATAAACCGGCTCAGAGATGCGTATTTTGCCAACGGACCCGAGGTAGATACCGAGAGAGCGGTATCCTACACCAGGACATATAAGGAAACTGAAGGAGAAAATATTTCCGTAAGAAGGGCAAAGGCTCTTTACAACTATTTTTCCGAAAAGACCATTGACATAGAGCCGGGGCAGCTTCTCGCAGGCGTTTACGGCAAAAAGCCGAGGGCTGCGGTAGTGAATCCGGACGTCTCCTGGAAATGGGTAAGAGACGAGCTGGATACCATGTCGACGAGGCCTCAGGATCCTTACTACATGTCAAAGGAAGACAAGAAAATACTTAAAGAAGAAGTGTTTCCTTACTGGGAGGGAAGATCCGCTCAGGATTGCTTCTACGCCAATATAGACGAGAAGGACACGAAGCTGCTGACTCAGACATCCATAGTATCGGCAGTGCATTCGGAAACAGGAGTAGGTGAATGCGTGCCGGATTACGGACATTACCTATTTGTGAAGGGGTTCAGGGGAATACAGGAAGAGGCTGAAGAAAAGCTCAGGAACCTGGACAGATATGACGGACAGTCTTATTCAAAGCAGAAATTTTATGAAGCCGTCATCATAGCCTGCAAGGCGGCAAAGGTGCAGAGCGACAGATACGCGGCAAAGGCGCTGGAGCTTGCTTCTCTGGAAAAAGATGCTGCAAGGAAAAAGGAGCTTGAGGATATAGCCGTAATGTGTCAGAGAGTGCCTTACGAACCTCCGAGGACATTTGCGGAAGCGGTGCAGTTCGTATGGCTGTCCATGGTACTGCTGTGGACAGAGGAAAACGGTACAGCCATATGCATAGACAGACCTGACCAGTACCTCTATCCATTCTATAAGAGGGATAAGGAAGCAGGTATCCTTGACGATGTGAGAGCGCAGGAATATATAGAATGCCTCTGGATAAAGATGGCTCAGATAGTATACTTCATATCAGACGATTCATCCAGGTATTACGCGGGATATCAGACATTCCACGGTCTTACGCTGTCAGGATGTGACGAGGAAGGCAACGACGTTACGAACGAGCTGTCATATATGATGATACAGGCTACTATGGATCTGCAGATGCATTCGCCGACAACAAATGTAAGGATCACGGACAAATGCCCTGTAAGCTTCAGGGAAAAGGTTCTCGATCTTGTAAAACTGGGAACAGGGCAGCCTGCCATATACTTTGACGATACGGCTTTCGGTATTATGAGAAGACTGGGGTGCTCCGAAGAGGATGCGAAGGACTGGTGCATAGGCGGCTGTGTTGAACCGCACATACCGGGCAAGACCCACAGGTGGAACGAAGGCGGAAGGTTCTGCTACGCCAATGCTGTTGAGTGGGCTCTCTTTGACGGATACAGCAAGATGCATGACGAGTATTTCGGGCTCAGAACAGGAGATCCTTCGCAGTACAAGACATTTGAGGAATTCAAAGACGTCGTAAAGGAACAGCTCAGGTTCCTTATAAGCAAGATCACCAGCCTCATACTCATAACCGAGAAGATCCATATGGACAGGCTGCCTAAGATGATCCAGTCCATAATGACCATAGGCTGCATAGAAAGCGGCAGGGACTCCATGCACGGAGGAGCAATATATAACTTCGGTCCGGGACTTGAGACCACAGGCATAGCTGACCTGGCCGATTCGTTGGCAGCTGTGAAGAAGTTCGTATACGATGAGAAAAAGCTCACCATGAACGAGCTTGTGGATATACTCTCCAACAATTTTGAGGGCAGGGAAAACATCAGGCAGATGCTCTTAAAAGAAGGCCCTAAATACGGAAACGATGATGACGAGGTGGATATGATCCTCAAGGAATTCGTTGAATTCGCGGCAGAGGAAGTATCGAAGCACAAGAATAATATAGGAGCTTCCTTCTGTACGGGAGCTGTTCCGGTAACGGCAAACGTTCCTCACGGCAAGTCCACGTGGGCTCTGCCATCGGGAAGGAAAGCCGGCGAGCCTCTCGCTGACGGAGCTTCTCCTGCGAACGGATGCGATGTCAACGGTCCGACGGCGGTAATAAAGTCCGTATGCAAGCCGGATCATACAATGAGCAGCTGCGGTACGCTCCTCAATGTGAAGCTGGCTCCTGAGCTTCTCAAGTCCGAAAACGACAGACAGAACTTCGAAAGTCTGCTGGATGCCGAGAATGCCCTCGGAGGATATCATGTACAGTTTAACGTTGTCAATAACGACACTCTGAGAGCGGCGCAGGAAAATCCTGAAAAATACACTAATCTCCTCGTAAGGGTGGCAGGCTACAGCGCATTCTTCATAGACCTTCACAAGGATACCCAGGACGCTATCATAGGAAGGACGGAAAACAGATCATGGTAGTATCAGCCGAAAGGCCATTGATATTCGATATACAGAAATTCAGCGTACATGACGGCCCGGGGATAAGGACAGTGGTGTTTTTCAAAGGCTGTCCCCTCAGGTGCCGCTGGTGCGCTAACCCTGAATCTCACAAATACACTCAGGATCTCATGTTTTATCCTGACAAGTGTATCGGCTGCGGAGTCTGTGTAGATGCATGTCCCAACGGCTGCATAGGCGTAAACGATAAGAAGGAAATGTTCTTTGACAGAGAAAAATGCACGGAATGCTGTGCCTGTACAAAGGAATGCTACGCAGGCGCCCGCCGCGTGTCGGGAGACGACATGAGCCTTGATGAGATAAAAAAGGAAGTCGATAAGGACATGGTTTTTTACAATACATCGGGAGGCGGGATAACCTTTTCCGGCGGAGAGGCCATGTGCTTTCCCGATACGGTAAGGGAGCTGGCTGAGTATTACAAAAGCCAGGGTGTTACCACTGCCCTTGAGACGTGCGGATACGTACCATGGGAAAACTACGAAAAGGTGATACAGTATCTTGATCTGGTGATGTTTGACCTCAAGTGCATGGATGATGAAAAGCACAGAGAATATACAGGCGGATCCAATCAGCTCATCCTGGAGAACTTAAAAAAGATATACAAAAGGGTGAGGACAGTAGTCAGGATACCGATAATACCCGGGGTAAATGATTCAGAGAAAGATATAAAGGACTTCGGGGAATTCATAAGCAGCATGAAGGATGGCATCGATACGGTACATATATTGCCTTATCACGATCTGGGCTTGAGCAAGTACAATGCTCTGGGAAAGAAATATCTGATGGAGGACGTAAAGGCTCCGGATGATGAAGAAATGGACAGGATAAAGAGGCAGCTTGAAGGATTCGGTTTCAACGTAGTTATCGGCGGATAATGTTTAAATAAGTTTTGTTTGATCAGAAAGGAAAGAAAAAATGGACAGAAAAGTAAAAGTGGTTCAGTTTGGATGCGGCAGAATGGGAAGCATCTGCATGAAGTACGCTCTTGACAAGGGAGCGGATATAATAGGCGCTTTTGATATGAATCCGGAGGTCATAGGCAAGGATATAAGCGTCAGGGCCGGCGGAGCAGAAAGAGGAGTTAAGATAAGCGATTCAAAGGAGTTTGAGGAAAAGCTCCCTCAGCTTAAGCCCGACATCGTTGTAGTGACTACTCAGAGCCTTGTAAAGGACGTATACCCTGTACTGAAGATATGCGCCGAAAACGGAATCAATGCCATCACAAGCTGTGAAGAAGCCATATGGCCTTACAATTCAGCCGTTAAGCTGACAAATGATCTCAACGAAACAGCAAAGAAGAACGGCTGCACCATCGCGGGCTCCGGCGCTCAGGAAATGCAGTGGGGCTCCATGATAAACAATCTGGCGGGATCGCTCAATAAGATAGTTAAGATCACAGGCGAGACCCAGAACAATGTTGATGACTACGGCATCGCTTTTGCCAACTCATTCGGAGCAGGGATGGAGCTGGATGAGTTCAATGAGAAGCTGGCTTCTCAGTACAATCTGAGCGAAGAGGAAATAAACGCTCAGATAGAGGCAGGCGAGTTTATTCCGGGATTCATGTGGAATTCCAATACATGGCTTGCGGAGCGTCTCGGTATGACGGTGACAAAGCAGACACAGAAGCTCATACCGCATCCGGCGGAAAAGGATACGCCGTCATCGACTCTTGGAAGAGTGATCCCGAAGGGGCAGATAAAGGGAGCCTCCCAGGTAGTAAGAACAGAAACAGAAGAAGGGGTTGTTATAGAAAGCGCAGTAAAAGCAGTGGTGTACGGACCGGAAGATTTCGAGTACGACGACTGGGTGCTGTACGGAGAGGACGAAAAGCTGACAGTAAAGCTTCCTGAACCGCCGACAGTTGAGATGACTTGCGCTACTCTGGTGAACAGAATACCGGATGTAATAAACGCTGAGGCAGGGTATGTGCCTACAAGCAGGATGCCTAACTGCACATATCTCATAAAGCCGATGGAGGCATATGTCAAATAGGCATATATGACATTCTGGAAACAAACGGGAACAGGAGGTATTGAACATGGCAGAGAAGAATACTTGCGGCTGCGGAGTTTCGGCGGAAAGCATCAGCAGAGAACCGTGGAAGCTGGGAGCAACGGACAGGATAAACAGACTTAGGAATCAGTACTGGCTCTACAGGCCTACAGTGGATACTGAAAGAGCCGTGAGCTATACAAAATCATATAAAGCAAACGAGGCAAAGGATACATGCGTCAGAAGAGCCCAGGCTCTTAAGGACTACATGTCGGAAAGAACCATATCCATACAGCCTGACGAGCTGATCGTCGGAACATACGGCAAGCAGCCGAGATCTGTTGTGGTATGCCCCGAGGTTGTGCTGAGCTGGTGGATGGATGAGCTGGATACTATGGCGACACGCCCTCAGGATCCTTACCAGATATCGGAGGAAGACAAGGATATACTCAGAAACGAAGTGTTCCCTTACTGGAACGGCAGAACCATGGAGGACTACTACGTTTCAAATCTTGATGAGGATATAAAGAGCGTAGCATATAATACCGGTATCGTATTCGGGGAGAATAAGTCTCAGGCGGGAGCCGGAGAGTTTTCCGCCGGATTCGGCGATATAGTGCTGAAAAAAGGGTTCAGAGCCATAGCTGATGAAGCGAGAGAAAAGCTTGCGCAGCTTGACAAGGAGGACGCGCACAGATTCGATGCTCAGATGTTCTATGAGTCAGTTATCATTGCCAGTGAAGCCGTAAAGGTCCTGGCGGACAGATATTCACAGAAGGCTGCGGAAATGGCGGCCGCTGAAAGCGATCCGAAAAGAAAGGCAGAGCTTGAGAATATAGCGAAAGTGTGCGCCAGAGTGCCTTATGAGACTCCGAGAACCATGCAGGAAGCCATCCAGGCGGTATGGTTCACGCAGATAATGCTCTATACGGAGGAAAACACCGCCGCATATACCATAGACAGAGTTGATCAGTATCTGTATCCTTTCTACAAGGCTGACCTGGAAGCAGGCAGGATCACAGAAAAAGAAGGCCAGGAGCTGCTGGAGTGTCTGTGGATAAAGATGGCGGAGATAATATACGCGATCTCAGAGGCATCGTCCGTGTACTATTCGGGGTATCAGCCTTTCCACGGCCTGACTGTCGGAGGGGTAAAGGAAAACGGCGAGACCGCGGTAAATGATATTTCATACATGGCTCTTCAGGCTACGATGGATACCAGGATGCATATCCCTACCATAAACGTGCGGGTAAGCGACAACACTCCTGAAAAGTTCATGATGAAGATCTGCGATCTCGTAGAGGTCGGAACAGGACAGCCTGCGATATACTTTGACAATGTGGCGATGGAAATGCTGAAGAGAAACGGCGTTGAAGACGAGGATCTCTGGAACTGGTGCGTTGCAGGATGCGTAGAGCCTCAGATACCCGGAAAGACTTCCCTTTGGGCAGAAGGCGGAAGATACAGTTACGCTACAGCCGTGGAATGGGCTTTATACGACGGATACAGCAAGATACTGGGAAGACAGATAGGCCTCAAGACAGGCGATCCGAGAAACTTCAAGACATATGAGGAGTTCGAAGAGGCTGTAAGCAGGCAGCTGGCGTTCATGATAAGGATGGCATGCCTGAACTGCCAGCTTATAGAGAGAGCTCATAAGCTGAGACTGCCGAAACCGTTCAGATCCCTTTGCGTAGACGGATGTATAGAGAGCGGCAGGGACATAATCGACGGCGGTGTGAAGTACAATATAGGACCGGGGCTTGAATCTACGGGCGTTGCCGATCTGGCTGACTCCATGGCTGCTGTGAAGAAATTCGTATACGATGAAAAGGAATTCGACATGGCTACCCTGATAGACATGCTGGATGCCGATTTCGAGGGACATGAGGATTTCAGGCAGAAGCTGATAAACGATGCGCCTAAGTACGGCAATGACGACGATTATGTAGACAGCATAGCTCATAAGTTCGTAGAGCTGTCCTGCGATTACTGCGAGCAGTACACAGGGATGAACGGATCGAAGTTCATGAACGGCGTTGTGCCTGTAATAGCAAACCTTCCTCACGGGCTCACCACATGGGCTCTTCCGTCAGGGAGAAAGGCTACAGTGCCTCTCGCAGACGGCATCTCGCCGTATGTGGGATACGACAAGCATGGCCCGAGCTCTGTAATAAAATCAGTATGTAAGGTGGATCATGTCAAGAACGGTATAGGGACGCTCCTCAACATAAAGCTGAGCCCGTCTCTTATACGCTCCGAAGCGGACAAAAAGAACCTGATAGCTCTTCTTAAAGCCGAGGGGCAGATGGGAGGGTATCACGTTCAGTTCAATGTTGTCAGCACCGAGACCCTGAGAGAGGCGCAGAAGAATCCTGAAAATTATACGGATCTTCTCGTGAGGATCGCGGGATACAGCGCTTACTTCGTGGAGCTGCGAAAGGATGCTCAGGAATCCATAATAGCAAGAACAGAGAACAAGAGCTGGTAATATGCCGTAATATCTTTACAAAAAGAGAGCTGCTGTGTGACGTTTCGTAAACGTCTGCCTGCAGCTCTCTTTTTATTTTTTGATTTATAACGGCCCTTTTATCTTCCGCTGCTCTGCCCCACCAGCTTCAGGCCGGAATTTGTGGATTCGAGGGCAAGGCTCGTAAGGCCGTTTTTGAAATATTCTTCAAAGTCAGGTATGATCTTAAGCTCAGGCATAAAGACAGTAGGCACTATATCGTTGCATTTTTCATATATCTGCTCATACATGTCAGGTGATACGGCTGAGCCGTATATGGCGATATGGGTTGGATTTATAACTGAGATGATCGCTGTGAGTGCTGTTGCCATTGAGTTGAGGAGAAATCTCCTGTCCGGTATCCTGGAAAGAGCCTCTTCTCTGGAAATATTGCTTGATATGAAGCTTACCTCGCCTGCCAGATGCTTGTCTCCCTTTGTCAGCTGACCGTTGACTATGATCCCCGCACCGAGATGGAGATCCTTTGGAGCCCAGAGGACAGCCACGCTTTTGCCGTAAAGGGACGGGTTGGAGTTGTAATACCCGTAAGCCGCCACCTGGGTGATGCCGTCGACGGTGACGCTGATGTTGTACCTGTCGGGAAGGATCTTCTCAAGAGGAGCACCCTGCAGCTCCTTTATATCACAGAAACGCACTATACCCTCATAGCTTTCTCCCGGTATGGATATGACGACGGATTTGAGATTTGTATATCTGGCTGTTATATCTTTTATTATGGCTTCAACGGTATCGAATGTTATTTCGTTATAGTCCCTCTGAGATTCTTCGATTATGTCTCCAAAGGCATCCGCGACTATGTACTGTATGGATTTTATTGAAAGGTCATAGGAAACCGCTATGCCTGCGACCTGGATAAAATCCTTGTTGTATCTGAACCTTCTGGCCGGCCGTCCTCCGCTTGATTCCTCCATCCTGTCCTTTAAAAGCTCTCCGGAGCTGAGCATTTCATTGAGTATGGTGCCGCTGGTTACGACGCTGAGACCTGTTTCCGAAGCTACCTCAGCTCTGGTGGCGGTTTTTCTCTGTCGGAGGACTGAACGTACCAGCTCAACGTTTGTCTGTTTTACTAAGATCGTGTTGTTTATTATAGGTTTTATGCTTCCCATATATGCTTTATACCTCCTGCAATTAACATGAGTATACCATATTTTACACCATCACGGAATATTCAGACAACATTTTCGTATAAAGTTGAAATTAGTATTGACAGGCAATAAAAGAGAATATATAATAACTATTATTAAAAGGTATATAAAAAAAGATATGATAATAAACTGAAAATTGATTCAATTTGTTGAACGGATGGTTTCGGAAAGGAGAACTCATGCAGTACGATGTAGTAGTCCTGGGAGCAGGCCCGGGAGGATACGTAAGCGCCATAAGAGCTTCGCAGATGGGTGCAAAGACAGCGATAATAGAGAAGAAAAATATCGGGGGAACATGCCTGAATGTGGGCTGCATCCCTACAAAAGCGCTCATGAAGAATGTGGAGATACTCCACTATATAGCGGCCGGAAAAAGAAGAGGCATAAAAATAAACGGAGAACTGGAGCTTGATTACGCAAAGGCGGTAAAGGCCAAGGACAAGGCTGTGAAGCAGCTTGTGGGAGGCGTAGAAGGACTTCTGGCCTCAAACGGCATAGACATATACAGGGGAGAAGGCAGCGTAAAGAAGGATAAGACCATAGAGATAACGGACAGCGAAGGAAATGTTGAGAGCATAGGATACGGCAAGCTGATAATAGCCACCGGCTCATCTCCGAAGATGCCGCCTATACCTGGAGCGGAGCTTGAAGGCGTTATGACAAGTGAAGAGCTGCTTGCGGTAACAGAAGTGCCTGAGAGCATGGTAATAGTCGGAGCCGGAGTGATAGGAAGCGAGCTTGGAACGGTGCTGAGCGCATACGGCTGCAGAATAACCATGGTGGAGATGCTGGACAAGCCGGTAGCTATGCTGGATTCCGATGTATCCGACTACATGGAAGGCATACTTTCCGAATCGGGGATCGAACTGAAGCTGGGATACCAGGTAAAGGGAATAGAAAAAGCGGAAGACGGAAAACTCAGAGTAAGAATAGCTGATAAGGAAGGAAACGAAGAAGCCATAGAAGGAGACAAGGTACTTATCTCAATAGGAAGAGCGCCGAATACAAAGGGGCTTGAAGAGCTTGAGCTTGAAAGCGAGAGAGGGTTCATAACCATAAATGACAGACTTGAAACGAGCGAGAAGGACGTTTATGCCATAGGAGACGTGACAGGAAAGAAGCAGCTTGCTCATGTGGCTTCGGAGATGGGTGTCGTAGCTGCCGAGAATGCTATGGGAGCTGAAAAGGATATGGATCTTTCCATAGTGCCGAGCTGCATATATACCATACCTGAGGTAGGCTCCGTAGGACTTTCGGAGAGAGAGGCAAAAGAGAAGGGCTATGACGTGCAGGTTGGAAAGTTCCCGCTGGTAGCATGCGGGAAGGCTGTGGCCACAGGAGATACGGACGGGATGTTCAAGATAGTGGCGGACAAAAAGACGAGAAAGATACTGGGAGCTCATCTCATAGGAAAGAGCGCTACGGAGCTTGTGGCAGAAGCAGCGGCCTATATGAAGATGGGAGGAACGGTAGACGATATAATCGAGACCATACATGCCCATCCGACCATATCCGAGGCTGTTGCCGAAGCTGCCAGGGATATAGACGGATGCACCATCCACATGCCTAAAAAATAAGGGGTAGAGAAGATATGGCGTATGTAATAGGAATAGACACGGGAGGGACATATACCGATGCAGTTCTGCTGGACATGGGAAGGAGAGGCGCTGAAAGCATACTGAGAAAGTCAAAGGCGCTCACCACTCACAGCAGGCTGGAGGAGGGCATAGAAGGAAGCCTTAAGGGGCTCGGTCTGCGCCGCGACGACATAGCATCCATAGATAAAGTGGTCCTGTCAACTACTCTCGCTACAAACGCCATAGTGGAAGGTAAGCTTCACAGGACAGGCCTGATCATAGTGGGAGATATGCCCCGTGGAGATATAGCCGCCGATTATGTGGAGCAGGTGCCCGGAAAGATGAATATAAAGGGAAGGGTACTGGTAAATGTGGATAGGGCGGCTGTGCGTAAGGCTCTTGATAATATGCTGCCTTATATAGAGGCTGTCGCAGTTTCCGGAGCCTCAAGCGTGAGAAATCCGTCTCAGGAGCGTGAAGTCAAAGAGCTGGTACGGGAAATGTGCAGTCTTCCCGTAATGTGCGGACATGAGCTGGCAAGCCAGCTGGGATATCTTGAACGTACGAACACAGCAGCCATAAACGCAGGACTGCTGCCTATAATAGACAGATTCATAAGATCCGTCAAAAGCGTACTTGCGGATATGGATATCAAGGCCCCCGTGTTTGTCGTAAAAGGAGACGGGAGCATTGCAACAGAAAAATCAATAAAAGAAAAGCCAATAGATACCGCCCTGTCGGGACCTGCCGCCAGCATGATAGGGACAATAAATCTTACGGGGATAGAAAACGCGGTAGTGACGGATATGGGCGGTACCACCACCGATACAGGCATAGTAAAGGACAAAAGGGTGGAGCTTTCGGAAAAGGGCGCCGACATAGGGGGCTGGAGGATAAAAATAAAATCCGCAAAGCTGCATACCATCGGACTTGGGGGAGACAGCGCCGTCAGAAACGGAGGCGAGTCGGTAAATATAGGGCCTGAGCGGGTGCTGCCTGCGTGCAGGGGAGGAGCCGGGAACATAACTCCCACGGATCTTCTCCATTATACGGGCGAATTTATTCGCTGGGAGCGAAAGCTTTCCGCCGCGGCAATAGAAAAGGCAGCCGCTAAAAACGGCAAAACACCTATGGAATACGCAAAAGAGCTTGAAGACGCCATAGTTGAGAAGATATACAGGGAAAACATAGAGATATATAAGGGGACATCACTTCCCATATGTGCCATAGGCGCTCCTGCCGGGACATGGTACGGCAGGGTCAGGGAAAAGTACTGCTTTGACCTGATAATACCTGAAAACTACGAAGTCGCCAACGCTGTTGGGGCTGCGACCGCAGGTATACACGAGACCTCGGAAGCTGTAATAAGAGCAGGAGAGGAAGGACATGGATATCTGATACACACGGAAGCAGGAAGATTTACGGCGGAAACCGCGGAAGAGGCGGTGAAAAAGGCGATCAGCGTTGCAGGTGAACATGCTGCTGAGCTCATAACGAAGCAGAACCTGGAGCTGGATAAAACGGAAATAAGCTGCAGGGAAATGAGGATGAAGGACGGGCATCCGGTGTACAGGGAATTCGATGCCGGAGACTGCTTCGCATCTGAAAGCATGGACGAGGAGTTTGTTGAGATTCGTATTAAAGCACGCGCCAGCGGAAAAAGCTTTATATAAGTGTTAATGAAAAGGAGGAAATGTAATGGCAATTCCAAAAGAAAGAGCATTGGAAGCTTACAAGACAATGCACAGGATAAGGAACTTTGAGAAGCAGGCTTCAAGAAGCTTCTCTGAAGGTGTGGTGCAGGGATTCATTCATCTTTATATAGGTGAAGAAGCCGTGGCTACGGGAGTGTGTATGAATCTTACGAAGGATGATTATATCACAAGCACCCACAGAGGGCACGGTCACATAATAGCAAAGGGAGCAGACCTTAAGAGAATGATGGCTGAGCTTTGCGGGCGTGAGACGGGATACTGCCACGGAAAAGGCGGCTCGATGCATATCACGGACACTGACATAGGTGTGCTGGGAGCCAACGGTATCGTAGGCGGAGGCTTCACACTGGCGTGCGGAGCAGGCATAACAGCGCAGATGAAGAAAAACGGAGCTGTATGCGTATGCTTCTTCGGCGACGGAGCCACAGGCGTAGGCGCTTTCCATGAGGCCATGAATCTGGCAAGCGTATGGAAGCTTCCTGTAGTGTTCGTATGTGAAAACAACGGGTACGGCATCAGTACCGCATGCAGAAGAGACGAGACTTATACGAACAAGAGCATGGCCTGCAAGACAGTAGCTGACAGAGCTCTTGCCTATGGAATGAAGGCTTTCGTGGTAGACGGCAACAATGTGAACGAAGTGTACGACAGAGCGAGAGAGGCTGTAGAATACGCCAGATCCGGACAGGGTCCTGTATTCATGGAATGCAATACGTACAGATGGGACACCCACTTCGTGGGAGACACGGACAATTACAGACTGCCTGAAGACCTGGCGGTATGGAAGGAAAAGGATCCTATAAAGCTTCATGAAGCATATCTCAAATTTATGAAGCTGGCAGACGACGAGCAGCTGAAGGCAATATCCAAGGAGGCCAGAAACGAGGTCAAGGAAGCGCTCAAGTTCGCGGAAGAAAGTCCGTTCCCTGCGCCTGAAACAGCAGTTGAAGACGTTTATACAGATATCGTAGAGGAGGGAAGATAAGATGAAGGAAATATTTTTCTCGGAAGCCATCGCATCTGCCATAAGAAACGAGATGCTCAGAGATGAAAGTGTATATATTCTCGGCGAAGACGTTGGGATCTACGGAGGAAGCTTCGGAGCCACAGCAGGCCTTTACGATGAGTTCGGACCTGAAAGAGTAAAGGATACTCCCATATCGGAAATGGCCATCATGGGATCCAGTGCCGGAGCAGCTGTAACAGGGATGAGACCTGTGCCTGAGATCATGTATGACGACTTTCTGGGCTGCTGCATGGATCAGCTCATGAACCAGGCTGCCAAGTTCAGATACATGTACGGCGGAAGGGTTAAGGTGCCTATGACAGTAAGATGCGCATGCGGCGGATACGTAACGGGAGCCGCACAGCATTCCCAGAGTCTTGAGGCCATGCTGGTACACATACCGGGACTCAAGGTGGTATATCCGTCAAATCCGCAGGACGCCAAGGGCCTTCTCGTAGCATCCATAAGAGATGATAATCCTGTTGTGTTCCTGGAGCATCAGACTCTTTACGGAGTAAAGGGCGAAGTAACGGACGACTTTGATCCTATACCTCTCGGCAAGGGCAGGATAGTAAGAGAAGGAACCGATGTTACGCTGGTAGCGACAGGCGTACAGGTGGGAAAATCCGCGGAAGCAGCGGAAAAGCTCGCAGCTGAAGGAGTGAGCGTGGAGATCATCGATCCGAGAACGCTTTATCCTCTTGACAAAGAGATGATATACGCTTCAGTGGAAAAGACAGGCAAGGTGGTCATCGTAACAGAAGAGTGCAAGAGAGGCGCGTGGTCGGCAGAGCTGGCATCAAGGATAGCTGAAGACAGATTCGACGCTCTCAAGAAGCCGATCGTAAGAGTAGGCGCTCTGGATACGCCGGTGCCTTTCTCACAGCCGCTTGAAGACTACATGCTGCCGCAGACAGACTATATAGTAAAGGCTGTAAAATCAGTGCTGTAACGGATATACGGCGATGATTTCACAAATAAAAAAGAAATAAACAAAAAATATAAAAAGCAAAGGAGAAGAAAAATGGCTGAATTAATCAAAATGCCTAAGATGGGCGCAACAATGAAAGAAGGAACTCTCACAAAGTGGCTTGTAAAGGAAGGCGACGCAGTAGAAGAGGGAGACGCTATATTCGAAGTTGAAACCGACAAGCTTTCAAACGAAGTTGAAGCTTACGACGACGGCACTATCCTCAAGATCCTTGTGGAAGAGGGAACTACGGTGGAATGCCAGACTCCTGTGGCGGTTATCGGTGAAGAGGGCGAAGATTATTCCGATCTGTTAAAGTAATAAAAAACAGAGAAGGGCTTGATTTAAATGAAAAAAGTATTGGATCAGACAAACAGAGAATACTTGAGCAGCCTTATACCGAAAGATATTCCTGACTGGAAGGCATCATGGGAGGAAGGCTACAGGATAGGTCAGGGTATCGAGATAATGGAGACGCCGTTCATGAAGAAGTACGGAGTCAGAAGCGATGCCGAGTACAGGCTTCAGCAGGCGGCCAAAGGAAAACTTACATGGCAGATAAATATGGGGCTGGCCACCATAGACGATGAGGTGGCGGCTCTTAAAGAGGCTGAAAAGTTTAATGAGGAAACAGGGCTCAATATAAGCTTTGCCCACCAGTTGCCAAAGACCATAGTAGGTACGCCAAAGGATAAAAGGGAAGGTATACCGGTGGCTCTTGGGTATGATCTCAATGAGCCGGAGGATTGGGTGAGGATCACCATGGCCTCCACGATCCAGGTGGTGTTCGCCGATGATCATCTGGGGTATCCCAATGCAGTGGAAACTACCATAAATTCACTCAGAGCCGGGAGCATGTATCAGGGAATGTTTGGGATGTTTCATCAGGTAGCTCCCGGCTGTCCTGATGAAGTGTGGAATATGAATGAGAATGTAAAGGCTCTGGGAATAGTTGCCGCGAAGTATGATGACAGAGTAATAGTCAACTCCAACCAGGATGACAGCCTGCCGGCTTACTGCATGGATCTGGCATCGTATCTTGCATGGGCAAAATGGGAAAGATATGTTGTGACAGATCTGTGTAAGGCCAGATACGCTTTCAGCTTCGGGAATCTTACCAGCAATCTTATACACAAAGCGGCAATGTGGCTTGCGGCCAGCGACACCTTCAGGAAAGACGATCAGCCGGGTATCGAGTTCATATACCCTAACACAGTGGATCACTGGGCTCACCATCTTCACTCAAATTACGGATTCCAGATTCCTGAGGCTCTTATGGCTGTGCTTCTGGAAAGAAAGTTCAAGACAGGGGCTTCATTCCTTTCCGTACCTATATCTGAAAAGGTGGCAATACCTACGGTTGAAGAGATGCTGGATATGACGGGAGCGTGCCAGAGGACAGAGGAGCAGGCGGAGTATTACGAGCAGCTAATAGACTGGACAGCTGTTGAAGAGCTGCGAGACAGGATAAAGGAATACTCGGATATAATGTTCGACAACTTTATGACGGGAATGAAGGAAGCCGGCATAGACACCACAAACCCGATAGAGATGATGGTGGTGCTCAAGAAGATGGATCCTACCAAATTCGAAAAGCTGTTCCACCCGTCAATAGTCAACGACGGCAATGAGAGAGTCAGACCTCTCCTTCCTGCGGCGCTGTGGTCAGCGGCTGAAAATATGGCTGTGGACATAATAGACAGATACAAGGATACCGAGACTGCACGAAAGCTGAAGGATAAAAGGATATGCGTAGTATCCGGAGATCTTCACTATTTCGGACTTTACGTAATAACAAGAGTCCTGGAAGGCCTGGGAGCTGATGTTATTGACGGAGGGACGTCCATGGAGGCTGTAGATGTGCTTGACATAGCTGATGAATACGGCGTAAGCGATATATGCATCAGCCTTCATAACGGGCAGGCGCTGCCGTATTCAAAGGCTCTTAAAGGTCTTTCCGAGGAGAGGCAGGGACAGTACAATTTCTATCTGGGCGGAGTCCTCACCAGCTTCCTGAATGAAGGCGACGAGGTGCCGGTGGATGTTACGGAAAATATAAGGGATATGGGATTGAACACTACGAAATCCGTTGACGAGCTCATAGAAAGGCTGGCTCTTTAGGAAGACATCGGGCTCGGACAAAGAACAAAGGAGAACAGAAAATGGGAAAAGCTGAAAAAGTATCTGGGATGAGAAAAATAATAGCCCAGAGAATGAGCGAGAGCTGGCATGTATCA
The DNA here is from genome assembly GCA_963929955.1 of Bacillota bacterium. Lineage (GTDB taxonomy): Bacteria > Bacillota > Clostridia > Peptostreptococcales > Anaerovoracaceae > Lentihominibacter. Next base: position 9,749 of record CAWVKQ010000065.1, on the reverse strand, counting down.
CCGCGTGTCGTATACACGCTGAGCGTGGACATGACCAAAACTCTCGCAGCTATAGAAAAACTCAACGAAGGCAATGAAGACAAGAGCAAGAAGGTAACGGTCAATCATATACTGATGCGTGCGTGCGCGGATGCCATGAAGGAATACGAATACGTCAATTCCAGCTTTGCCGACAACACCATAACCGTTCATGATGAGATAAACATCGGTCTGGCGGTAGCAGTTGACAAAGGGCTCATTGTGCCTAATATCAAGGATGTAGGCAGCAAGGACATAGCTGAGATAGCAGAGACTGTCAATGATCTTGTGTACAGAGCGAGAAACAACAAGCTCAATCTGGATGAGATCGAAGGCGGTACATTCACCATAACGAACCTCGGCATGATGGGCATAGAGAATTTCTCACCGATAATCAATCAGCCTGAGGTTGCCATACTGGCCGTAAACAAGATAATAGACACTCCTGTGGTCTGTGACGGCGAGATAGTGATAAGACCGAAGATGAACCTCAACTTCGTGGCTGACCACAGAGTCATAGACGGCGCATATGCCGCCCGTTACATAAAGAAAGTCAAGGATATACTTGAATCTCTCTAAAACTAAAAGCAGAAAAAATTTCAAGTTCTATACATCAGTTGACATAAAAAGAACCTCCTTTTTTGTAAGACATGGATCATAACCGCGGATGCTCATCCGCGGTTATGGTTTTATAGGGGGAGAGTGCGGGCGGATATCATGACGCAGAAAGCTGTAAAAATTAGTTATGGTATTTTCCATGCGGATAATATAAAATTATTGTATGTATGAGTTTGCGGGAGGTAAGGATGAAGGATTATGACATAATCATCGTGGGAGCGGGAGCCAGCGGGGTATTCATGTCCTATGAGCTGGCAAGCCTCGGATCTGAGGCAAGGGTGCTGATGATAGACAGGGGAGCGCCGCTTGAAAAGAGACAGTGTCCCATGAAGAGCGGGGCGAAGACATGCCTAAAATGCGATCCGTGTCATATAATGAACGGGTACGGAGGCGCCGGCACGCTGTCTGACGGAAAATACAACATAACGACTCAGTTCGGCGGAGATCTTCACAATTATGTGGGGCAGGAGAAGGCCATGGAGCTCATGGAATATGTGGATCAGGTCCTTTGCAGCATGGGCGGCGCGGATGCCAGACTGTATTCAACAGCCGGCTCAGAGATCAGGACTGTCGCGCTCAGAAACGATCTTCATCTTCTGGAGGCCAGAGTGAGACATCTCGGCACTGACAGGAACGTGAAAATACTGGGAAAAATGTTCGACTTTTGCAGCGAGAGGATAGAAATGAAATTTTTTACGTCAGTATCCGATGTTGCTGTGGAAGACGACGGAAGATTCATCATAGTTACGGATAAGGATGAAGCGTACAGATGCAGAGATCTCATACTTGCAACAGGAAGGTCCGGCTCCAAATGGATATCACATATGTGTGATAAGATGGGTATAAAGCAGAAGAAAAACAGAGTGGATATAGGAGTGAGAGTCGAACTGCCGGCAGAGATATTCAGACATATAACCGACGATGTGTACGAAAGCAAGATCGTTTACAAGACGGACAAGTACAACGATATGGTGAGGACATTCTGTATGAATCCATACGGCGAGGTGGTAGCCGAAAACACAAACGGCATAGTCACCGTCAACGGACACAGCTATGCTGACCCGGAGCTGAGGACGGAGAACACCAATTTTGCCCTCCTTGTATCGAACAAGTTCACAGAGCCCTTTGAGGACAGCAATGAGTACGGCGAATCCATAGCAAGACTGTCAAATATGCTTGGCGGAGGAGTGCTCCTTCAGAGATTCGGAGACCTTGTAAAGGGAAGGAGGAGCAGCAGGAGAAGGATGGAGAAATGCTTTACGAGACCGACTCTGCATGCCACTCCCGGAGATCTCAGCCTTGTGATACCCAAGAGACAGCTCGATAATATAATAGAGATGATATACGCTCTTGACAAGATAGCCCCGGGAACAGCCAATGAAGATACGCTGCTTTACGGGGTGGAGGTCAAATTTTACAACTCAAAGGTTGATGTTGATAATAGCCTTCAGACAAAAATACCGGGGCTCTATGTTCTGGGAGACGGCTCAGGCGTGACCCATTCACTGTCACAGGCCTCGGCCAGCGGCGTTTATGTAGGAAGGATATTAGCTGAAAAATACAGCGGAAAGGAACTTTGAAATGACGGAAGTATCAAAAAAAGCGGTAGAAAATCACAAGAAAGGGTATAACTGCGCGCAGGCCGTAGCCTGCGCCTTTTGCGACAGGCTGGGAAGAGATGAGAAAGAAGTCTTCGAGATAATGGAGGCATTCGGATTTGGGATGGGCACCATGGGTACATGCGGCGCAGTGTCGGCCATGGCGGCTGTAGTGGGCATGGAGCTGTCGGACGGAGCCCTCGATGCGCCAAAGACAAAGAAGCAGTGCTATAAAGCCATGAAGGAGCTTACAGGCAGATTCAGGGAAAAAAACGGATCTGTCATATGCAGGGAATTAAAAGGTGTGGATACTGGTAATGTTTTGAGAAGCTGCGACGGATGTGTTGAAGACGCGGCGGAGATACTGGACGAGTATCTGAAGGAGGGCCGCTGATTGAACAGCAGAAGATACAGGAATATATTTTACAAAACAAGACGTATAAATGATCTGAGAGACCTTGTGCACTCAAGCGCCGGGCTCTATGGAGACAAAAGCGCTTTTCTCGTGAAGGAAAAGCCGGGAGGGGCATACAGGGGCATATCGTACAGACAGTTTGAAAGAGACATAGACAGCCTGGGAACAGCTCTTGGGGACATGGGGCTAAGAGGTAAAAAAATCGCCCTTATAGGTGAGAACAGCTATAAATGGGTCGTCACATACCTTGCTGTCACAAATGGAACGGGAGTGATAGTCCCTCTGGACAGGGAGCTTCCGGAAACGGAAATAAGAAACCTTGTCGAGAGAGCCGAGGTAAGCGCCATAGTGTTTTCGGAAAAAACCGGGACAAGGATCCGCGGTATACTGGAGGGCGAGTGGGGCCCGCAGATAAAGATAAGGATGGACGGAGCATCCGATGAAAGCATGAGCGAAAGCGGCGTATACAGTTGGGACGAGCTGCTCGAAAGAGGAAAGGCTCTGATGGAGGAAGGAAACAGGGAATTCAAAGACGCGGTCATAGATCCTGACGTCATGTGCTCTCTTCTTTTTACATCGGGAACGACCGGAAGATCCAAGGGAGTCATGCTCTCACACAGAAACATAGCCTCAAATGTGATGAACATGTCAAAATACGTGAAGATCAGACGGCCGGGAGGAGGCCTCTCTGTCCTTCCGATGCATCATACATATGAGCTTACATGCCATGTTTTTACCGCTGTATATCAGGGCGTATTCGTGGCAATATGCGAGGGACTCAGATATATACAGCAGAACCTCAAGGAATCCGGAGCCAGCGTCATGGTTGGAGTACCGGCAGTGTTTGAAGCAATGCACCGCAAGGTCTGGAAGCAGGCGGAGGCATCGGGGTTCGCCTTAAAGATGAGAAGGGCCATGGAGTTTTCCAGAAAAACAAAGCTCTACAACAGCCAGGGGATCATGAGGACTGTTTTTTCCGGGATACATAAGAGTCTTGGCAATAATGTCTGTCTTTTCATAAGCGGAGGCGCAGCCATAAATCCGGACGTCATAAGAGATTACGAGGCCTTGGGCATACCTATGATACAGGGATACGGAATGACGGAGAATTCGCCGATAATAGCCGTTAACAGGGATTACTACAGCAAGGCGGATTCGGTGGGAAAGCCGATGCCGGGAACAGAGGTGAAGATAGCTGATCCGGATGCTGACGGTATAGGAGAGATCATATGCAGAGGCCCGTCTGTGATGATAGGATATTACAAGGATCCGGAAGCCACGGCTGAGACTGTCAGAGACGGCTGGCTTTATACGGGAGACTACGGCAGGTTTGACGAAGAGGGATTTCTCTACATATGCGGCAGGAAGAAAAACGTTATAGTAACAAAGAACGGGAAGAATATATTCCCCGAGGAGATAGAACAGCTGCTGATGGAAAGCAGTCTCATAGAAGAGGTCATAGTGTACGGCGTCAGCGATAAAGACGGAGATATAGCTGTAAAGGCTGAGATATTCCCGGATCAGGATGCGGCTGAGGAAGCGCTGAAGGAAGGCGGCGACATGAACAGCCTTATAAAGGGCGAGATAGAAAAGGTCAACGATATGATGCCGTCATATAAGCGTGTAAAGCGGTTCAGGATAAGAGACACGGAATTCGAGAAGACCACAACAAGGAAGATAAAGAGAACGGGAAACGCAGTAAGAGAAGAGGAGGACTGAGATGGCAGCCGGCAGCAGATATCCAAGACTAATAATAGATCTTGCAAAGCTCAGGGCCAACGCTGAGAGAGTAAACAGAATGTGCCTTGATGCAGGGGTGGAGCTGGCCGGAGTCATAAAGGGCTGCACAGGGCTTGTTGAATGCGCAAGACAGTTCGAAAGAGCCGGATGCGCCTTCATAGCCTCTTCACGGCTTGAGCAGCTTGAGCCTTTGAAAGATGAAGGTATACAGACTCCGCTTATGATGATAAGGATACCGATGATAAGCGAGGCCTCCGATGTGGTACGCATTGCCGATATAAGTCTTAACAGCGAGCTTGAAACCCTTCGCGCCTTGAATATCCAGGCCGGAGCTCAGGACAGAAGGCATCAGGTCATACTGATGGCTGATCTGGGAGATCTGAGAGAAGGGTTCTGGGACAGAGAGGAGCTCGTAAAGGCAGCCCTCACGGTGGAAAACAGCCTTTATAATCTGGAGCTTGCAGGCGTGGGTACGAATCTCGGGTGCTACGGGGCTGTAGCAGCCACCCCTGAAAAGCTCAGCGAGCTTGTAGGGCTGGCCGAGTTCATAGAGGACAAGATAGGAAGAGAGCTGAGGTTTGTATCGGGAGGAGCTACGAGCTCGCTGCCCAGAATACTGGATGGAAATATTCCCGGGAGGATAAACCTGCTCAGAGTGGGAGAGGGAATACTTCTGGCAAGGGATCTTCAGGAATTATGGGGTTACGATATGAGCTTCATGCACAGGGATGTATTCACTCTGAGGGCTGAGGTCGTAGAGGTGAAGAAAAAACCCACGCATCCCGTAGGCGAGATAATGTTCGATGCCTTCGGAAACAGGCCGCAGTACGAGGACAGAGGCGAAAGACTGCGAGCCATCGTGGCTCTCGGCAAAGTGGATTATGCCTTTACGGATGCCATCATACCGAGAGAAAGGGGAATAAAGGTGCTGGGCGCTTCAAGCGATCATACCATACTGGATGTGGAGGATATGGAAGAGCCTCCTGAAGTGGGAGATGTGGTGGAGTTCGATCTGACATATGCTTCCATGGTGTATGTGACAAGTTCGCCCGGTATAGAGAAGGTATATATATGAACAGGATACATATGCTTCAAAGCGGCCCGGCTGACGGACGGATAATGCAGCCGGGTATTTTATTTTGATATCTTTTGAGAAAAGAAAGGCGTCATGGTTGACAGTCCATCGAATAAATGGTAAAATTTACCAAGAAAAACAGAAAATCGCTGAAATATCCGTTTCATATGATATAATAGCAGTGTTCTTTAACGTTATCGCATACAGACAAAAGGAAGGACTTTCAAATGAAAGATGTATATATTTCCGATCTGAGGACAAATCAGGATATAATATCCTACTTCATAGTCAAGAGAGCGGCTGTAAAGACAGGCTCCAACAAAAAGGCTTATCTTGATCTTCTGCTGGCGGACAACACGGGAGAGATATCCGCAAAAAAGTGGGATATAGCGGATGAAGAACTGCCGGGGCTTGAAAAGATAAAGGAAGGCAGCATAATAAAGGTAAAGGCCCAGGTCACGGAATGGAACGGGATGAAGCAGCTTAGGGTGACAAGGATAAGGCATACGTCCGCGGAGGACAATATAGACATGAAGGACTACATAAAAGCAGCGCCTGAGGATCCTGAGGAAATGTACGCTTACATATACTCAAAGGCTGAGAATTTCGCGGACAGGGATCTGAGGAGCATATGCCTGAGGGAGCTTTCCGACAACCGAGAGAAGCTCATGTACTATCCTGCGGCCCAGAAGAACCATCACGCTGAGATGGCGGGGCTTCTGTACCATATTAAGCGTATGCTCATGATGGCGGAGAGAGCATGTCAGGTATATACAAATCTTGACAGCGAACTGGTCATGGCGGGAGTGATACTCCATGACATGGAAAAGATAAACGAGATAGAGTCAAATACATTAGGAATATCAACCGGATATTCCTTTGAAGGAAAGATGCTGGGACACCTTGTGCAGGGAGTAAAGAAGATCGACAGCCTGGCGGCAGAGCTGGGGATACCCGGAGAAAAGGCCGTGATGCTGGAGCATATGATACTGTCGCATCATTATGAGCCTGAGTTTGGCAGCCCCAAGAGGCCCATGTTTCCTGAGGCGGAGATGCTCCATTATCTGGACATGATAGATGCCAAGATGTTCGATATGCAGGAGGCTCTGGAAAAGACCGAACCGGGAGAATTCAGCGAAAGAGTGTGGACGCTTGATAACAGAAATATCTACAGAAGAAAAGAGGAAGACGTTGATCAGTGAGAAACAGGGCGTTATTGCGGACATAATATTTCATAACAGTGAAAACGGATACACTGTAGCGGTTTTTGAGACAGATACGGAGGCCTTTACGGCAGTGGGGACGATACCCAACGCCGGCGTGGGAAAAAGCTACGCTCTGACCGGGGAATTCACGAGCCATCCCACTTATGGAGAACAGTTTTCGATAAAGAGCTTTGAAGAGGTGATGCCGTCAACAAGGGAAGGTATAAAGGATTTTTTATCCTCGGGCGTCATGAAGGGCATAGGCAAAAAAACAGCATCAGCCATAGTGGAGAAATTCGGCGAGGATACGCTGAGAGTGATAGAGGAGGAGCCGGAAAGACTCACGTCCGTATCAGGCATAGGAGAAAAAACAGCTGCCAGGATAAGCGAGGCTTTCAGCCGTCACAGAGAGTTCGCCAGGATAACCCTTTATCTTCAGAAATACGGTATAGATTCCAACTACGCTCTCAAGCTCTATCAGGTATACGGAGACGATGCCGTTGAAGCGGTAGAGGAAAATCCCTACAGGCTGGTGGACGATGTATTCGGCATAGGCTTCAGAAAGGCGGATAAAATAGCGGAAAAAATAGGCATAGCAAGAGACGACGGCTTCAGGATAAAAAGCGGAGTCAGGTTCACGCTCTCCTATTTTGCCGCTGAAGGCAATACATTTCTTCCGCAGAAGCTGCTCTGCGAAAAAGCTGCCTCTCTTCTTGAACTTTCGACCGGGGATATAGAGGATATAATAGTCGAGATGGCCTTTGAAGGCGACGTACATGTCGAGAAGCTGGAAGGAAGGAACTGCGTTTTCCTGATGGCATATTATCTGGCTGAGCAGAATGTATGCTCCTGCCTTGCGCGTCTTGCTCAGGCGCAGCTCAAGCCAATAGGAGGGAGGCCGGAAAGCCTCATAGCGAGAACAGAGGCGTCAGGCGGCATATACCTTTCCGACAACCAGAAGCATGCGGTGCTCACATCTTTGAACATGGGAGTATCCGTCATAACGGGAGGACCGGGAACGGGAAAGACCACCATAATAAACAGCATAATAAACATACTGGAGGAGAGCGGCCTCAAAACAGCCATAGCGGCTCCGACAGGCAGGGCCGCAAAGAGGATAACAGAGACCTCGGGACACTATGCCTCAACAATACACAGGCTTTTGGAATACTACTTTTCGGAAAGCGAGAATGCCATGAGGTTCGGTAAGACCGCGGATGATCCGCTGGATTACGATGCGGTGATAGTAGACGAGGCTTCCATGATAGATCTTCTTCTCATGAACGGCCTTGTAAGCGCCATAAAGCCGGGTACGAGACTGATAATAGTCGGAGATGCGGATCAGCTCCCGTCCGTGGGAGCAGGCAATGTGCTGAGAGATATAATAGACAGCGAATACATATACTCCACAAAGCTTACCGAGATATTCAGACAGGCAAAGGAGAGCATGATAGTAGTCAACGCCCACAGGATAAACAGAGGCGAATATCCGGACTGCAATGCGAAAGACAAAGACTTTTTTCTTTTGCGCAGGAAGACCGAAAAGGAAATGCTTGAGACCATAAAAAACCTGTGCACTGTCAGGCTGCCGGACTACTATACGGAGATAGACGCTGCAGCCGATATACAGATACTGACTCCTGTGAGAAAGGGGCTTCTGGGAAGCATCAATCTGAACAGGGAACTGCAGGCGGTCATAAACCCACCGAGAGAAGAGCTGGAGGAGAAGCAGTTCGGAGAGAGGAGCTTCAGGGAAGGAGACAAGGTGATGCAGATAAAGAACAACTATCAGATGGCCTGGAAAAACCTTGAGGATTTTACAGAGGGAGAGGGAATATTCAACGGGGATGTGGGATTCGTTAAAAAGGTGGACAGAGAATTCAATGAGATGACGGTTGTCTACGATGATGTGAAATACGTGACATATAGCTTTACGCAGCTTGACGAACTGGAGCTGGCATATGCCGTTACGGTACACAAAAGCCAGGGGAGCGAATTTCCCATAATAATAATGCCTGTAAGCTGGTTCCCGCCTATGCTGGCTACCAGGAACCTGCTGTATACGGGGGTGACTAGGGGCAAAAAGGCCGTCGTTCTCGTAGGCTCCGAGAATAAGCTTAAAGCCATGGTGGATAACGATCGCATAAGCGAAAGGTTTTCAGGTCTCGGCATGAGGCTGAAAAAACTTATGGAGGGGGATAATGGGGGACTTTATACGTAAATGTAAGGAGGCTTTCGACGAGGCGCTGTTCCCGTCAAACATATACTGCATATGCTGCGGGAGCCTTATCGACGGCACGAGGAACTACTCGCTCTGCGATGACTGCATGAAAAAGCTTCACTGGATAAACGGCAGAAGCTGCGACAAGTGCGGCAAAAGCCTTCCGGATACATACAGAGGCAGCCTTTGTTACGACTGCATGACGTACAGTCACAGCTTCGTAAGAGGATACAGCTGCCTCACATACGGATTTTACGAGAGACAGCTTCTCATGGCGTATAAGTACGGCGGCAGGGGATATTTTTCCAGAAAATTCGGAGACATGCTGTACGACAGGATATGTTGTGAAGAGCTTGAGGTGGATGTTATAATACCCATACCGATACACAGAAAGAGAGAAAGGACAAGGGGCTATAATCAGTCAGCGCTCATGGCAGAGAGGCTTTCGGATCTTTGGGGCGTTCCGGCAGATGCGAAAAGCTTCGTCAGAGTAAAAAACACGCCTTTTCTTCGCAGCCTGAGCCCTGCGGAGAGGCAGGCGCGCATGGAGGGGGCGTTTGAGCCCGCAGGGCGCGGCGCGGAAAGAGTTAAAGGGAAGAGAGTTCTCATGGTAGACGATATATACACCACGGGAGCTACTGCCGACGCTTTCGCGGAGACTCTGACAGAGGCGGGAGCTGAGGGGGCGTGGCTCATAACTCTAGCTTCGGGAGGCAACAGAAGGCCGAAGGAAATTAAAAGTGCATATCATACATGTGGCCCGGGTCTGTGATTGAAAGGCCAGGCCAGCTACGGGCAAAAGGTCCCACGTAAGCTGATCCGCAAGGCGGCAGTGATCATGGCGTAGTTTAGAAGTAAG
>CAWVKQ010000064.1:0-18281 GCA_963929955.1 Bacillota bacterium | reverse complement strand
CCAAGGCCGCATATTGTATCGGATTTTCCGTACCACTCTATTGTACGGATTTAACATGTCTTTGTCAATAAAAGAATATATTATTTTCCAAAAAAAATAATAATACCAGTTGCTCTCCTCCTGACTGTTTTCCCTCAAAGCTTTCATCTTTATAACCTCTGAAGCCCTAGACTGACTTTTTTCTTCTCTTTCTTTTCTTTCTTCTTCCTGCGGTTCTGACCGCTTTTCATTGTCCTGATGCCCTGTGGTTTTCTTAAAGTTTCCGCTTTGATCCTCTCTCTGCCTCCGCCCTCCCGGCTCCGGCAGATCGTCCGGATAAGATCCAACTGGTATTATCTTTGTTCCTTCTTATTCACTTCTGGTGGAATCACCCTCTTTCTTTCCTTTTAACCTCTTCGATCAAAAGTTGCTTTTACCGAAATTTCCGAGCCTTGGCTCTTCTCCTTTCTTGAGTGTATTATATCACCCTGCTTTAAGGAATGCAAGAATTTTTTGAAAATTTCGTTAATGTTTTTTTATGTATTTTTATGACATTCTTCTTTAAATATAGTATAATTTAAAACGATATATTTTTAACAAACCAGACAGGAGATTAAGTATGAACAGTTTCACAAAAGAATATGAAAGCAAGCTCATATCCGCTGAAAACGCGGCAAAGCTGGTAAAGTCCGGCGACTGGGTGGATTTCGGCTGGGGAGTCGGAGTTCCCTTTGATCTGGACAAAGCTCTGGCCGAAAGAATAAAAAAGGATGATCTCCGCGATCTAAAATTCCGCGGCGGCGTTCTTCTGAGAGTGCCTGAGATATTCAAGATCGAAGATGCCCCTGATCATCTTTGCTGGAACAGCTGGCACATGACCGGTATCGAAAGAAAGGCCATCAGCCAGGGGATCGCCTATTACGCTCCGATAAGATATTCTGAGCTGCCGAGATATTACAGAGATCTCCCCGATCCTGTGGACATCGCCATGATAAGAGTCACGCCAATGGACGATGAGGGCTGGTTCAACTTCGGCCCAAGCGCCTCCCACATGGCTGACATGTGCAGCAGAGCAAAGTGCATTGTCGTGGAGGTTAACGAAAACCTTCCTGTAGCGCTCGGCGGAGATCCCGGCGGAGAGAAAATACATATCTCCCGTATCCATCATATCGTCGAAAGCTCCGGCACTTCCATGGAAGAGCTTCCGGCCGGCCCTACTGATGAGATAGACGAAAAGGTGGCCAGATACATAGTGGAAGAGATCCCCAACGGCGCGTGCCTGCAGCTTGGCATAGGCGGCATGCCTAATGCGGTTGGCTCGCTCATAGCAAATTCCGATCTTAAAAACCTCGGCGTCCACACAGAAATGTACGTTGATGCTTTTGTGGATATCGCCATGAAGGGTAAGATAGACGGCTCCTGTAAAACCGTAGACCCCGGAAGGCAGGCATACGCCTTTGCGGCAGGAACGAAAAAGCTTTACGATTATATAAGCAACAATCCGGAATGTCTGAGCGCGCCGGTGGATTACACCAACGATATAAGAGTCGTGAGCTCCATCGACAACTTCATATCCATAAACAACGCGGTGGACATAGACCTCTTCGGACAGGTGAACGCCGAATCAGCAGGTATAAGACATATAAGCGGAGCCGGCGGACAGCTTGACTTCGTACTTGGAGCATACCTTTCAAACGGCGGCAAGAGCTTTATATGCTGCTCATCCACCTTCACGGATAAGTCCGGAAACGTAAGATCCAGAATAAAGCCTACGCTCACCGAAGGCTCCATAGTCACGGATACCAGGACAAACACCCACTTCGTAGTTACGGAATACGGCAAGATAAACCTCAAGGGCCTTACCACATGGGAAAGAGCTGAAGCTCTCATATCCATCGCCCACCCTGATTTCAGGGAAGAGCTCATAAAAAGCGCCGAAAAAATGGGTATATGGAGAAACAGCAACAGACGGTGAGACCTTTATCGGTCTCGCACCTGCATGGGCCGGATCCGCACAAAAAACGGGAAGATCCGCCTCTCAAAGCAGAGGGATTTTCCCGTTTCTTTTATGCTTTTTTACCGGCCTGCGGCAAACTCTGTCTCCCGGCATCTCCCGCCTCATCCGCAGCTGCGGGCGGATTTTCCAGGAGTTTTCGCATGCACATGTCCAGCTTTTCGTAAAGCTCCTTCTCGCTTCCCGAATTATCGACTACCATGTCGGCTCTCTTTATCTTTTCTTCGTCGGAAAGCTGACTGTTTATCCTGTTTCGCACATCTCTGGATGTGACCCCGTCTCTGGCGCATACGCGCTCTATCCTGACCGTTTCGTCAGCCACAAGCAGTATGACCTTATCGCACATGGTCTCAAGTCCCGCCTCAAAGAGAAGCGGCGCATCAAGTATGGCTGCTCCGTATGCTCCTGCCCTTTCGCTCTCCTGTATCTGAAAATCTATCTCTTCTATTATGGCATCGAACATTATCTCTTCCAGCATTTCTTTTTTCTTCATATCGCTGAACACCATTGAGGCCAGCGCTTTTCTGTCCAGACTGCCGTCAGTTCCCACAACTTCGGTGCTGCCGTCTCCCATTCTGCCTTTCGGGCCGAAGATGCTGTCTATGAGCGGGAGCATGGGGCTTCCCTTTTCCGTAAGCTCCCTGCTTATACCGTCTGCATCTATATGGGCGAGGCCCTTTTCTCTGAGATAGGCTGCTGCTGTGGATTTTCCCGTTCCTATGCCTCCCGTCAATCCTATTACCATCATTTCAGTTCGTACCAGTTCTCCCCTTCATTGAGATCAGCCTTAAGCTCCACGGCGAGGCTTGCCGCTGATTCCATATTGCTGACCAAAAGCTCCTCCACAGCTTCTCTTTCATCGATGCGGGTGTTTATTATCAGCTCGTCGTGGACCTGAAGTATCAGTCTTGAACCCAGTCCCTTTTCCTTCAGGGCTCTGTGCACCTTTATCATGGCTATCTTTATTATGTCGGCCGCGCTGCCCTGTATCGGAGTGTTCATGGCAAGCCTTTCACCTATCTGACGCACCATGTACTGCGAGGCTTTTATCTCCTTTATGTGGCGTTTTCTTCCCATGAGAGTGGTGACATAACCCTTTTCTCTGCAAAATTCCACCTGCCTGTCCATAAATTCCTTTACAGCGGAGTGCTTTTTAAAATACGTATCTATATATTCCTCGGCGTCCTTTCTGGTTATATGCAGCTCCGATGAAAGGCCGAATGAGCTCATGCCGTATATAACGCCGAAGTTCACCGCCTTTGCCCTGCTCCTCTGCTCAAGAGTTATCTCGTCCTCAGCGACTCCCAGCACATTGGCCGCAGTTGCCCTGTGTATATCCTCCCCGTCGTTGAACGCCTTTATGAGTCCCGGATCATTGGACATGTGCGCAAGTATCCTCAGCTCTATCTGGGAATAATCCGCTCCCACCAGGACACAGTCCCCGTCCTCCGGTATGAAAGCCCTTCTGAGCTTTCGCCCCAGCTCCTGTCTCACAGGTATGTTCTGAAGGTTAGGCTCTGTACAGCTTATCCTTCCTGTTGTGGTCACAGTCTGGTTGAAGTGAGCGTGGACCTTGCCGTCCTCTGTGTTTATCAGAGGTATGAGCCCGTCTATATATGTGCTCTTCAGCTTTGCCAGCATCCTGTACTGTATGACCGCAGGCACGATTGGGTGCATATCCTTTATTTTCTCAAGTATGTCCGCGCTGGTCGAATAGCCTCTCTTCGTCTTTTTCCCGGCCGGAAGCCCGAGCTTTTCAAATAGTATATCCCCCAGCTGAAAAGGTGAATTTATGTTGAACTGCTCTCCCGCCATGTGGTATATGCTTTCCGTAAGAGCCTCTATTTCCTCTGTGAGGATACCGCCGAACCTTGTCAGCTCTTCCCTGTCTGCCCTGAAGCCTTCCTTTTCCATTGAGGCCATCACGGTTATCAGCGGCAGCTCTATGTTGTACAGTATATTTTCCAGGCCCTCTTTCTCGACCGCGGCCTTCTGCAGCTCTCTGAGATTTATTACAGCAGTGCATATCCTCAGCCCGTACTCCATGTACATATCCGTCATATCGGTGAACATATCCACCTGACCGTTGTCGGAAATAAAGTCCTTTTCCTCCTCGACTGTTGTATGGAGATATTCGTTGGAAAGCGCCGAAAGACTGTAATTGCTCCTTCCTGAATCGAGTACGTACTGCGCTATGGCCGTATCGAAGGCAGCCTGAGGATCCTGTATCCCGCCGTACATGAGCATAAAAAAGTCCCTTTTGAGATCATGCCCCACATATCTTGTCTTCTGTCCGGCGAGCCATTGAAAAAATCCTCCGAGAGCGGGACAGTCAAAATAAAAATATCTGTCTTCGCTTATCATGGCAGCCCCTGATATCTCCGGCGTCTTCAGATGGCTGTAATCACCGAACACCTTTATGATGGTCTCCTCTCCAAGCTCTATGCCTTCAAGCTGACTGTCGTCCCTTACGATCACTTTTTCCATGCCGGAGGTGTCTATGAGAAGGGCCGGAGCTTCCTCTTCCTCTCCCTGCCCTTCCCCTCCTGTTTTGAGTTTTTTCAGGAATTTATTGAATTCGAGCTTTGTATATATCTCTATGAGCTTTTCGTAATCCGGCTCTCTCAGCCTGAACTCGTCAAAATCTATGTCTATCGGCACATGAGTGTTTATGGTGGCGAGTCTCCTGCTCATAAGGGCCAGCTGCACGTTTTCCTCAACCTTTTTCCTCAGTCCTGCGGGCTTTATATCCTCTGTGTTCTCTATGATGTTATCCATTGTGCCGAACTGAGCTATAAGCTTTGTTGCTGTTTTCTCGCCTACTCCCGGTATTCCCGGTATGTTGTCCGACTGATCACCCATGAGGCCCTTGAAGTCGATAAACTGCTGCGGAGTGAAGCCGTATCTGTCTATCATGGCCTGCCTGTCGTACATCTCAAACTCGGAGACTCCCTTTCTCGTTATTATGACCCTTGTCAGATCCGTAGCCAGCTGGAGCTCATCCTTGTCGCCTGTGAATATATATGTCTCAAAGCCGGACGCTTCCGCTTCCCTGGCCACTGTGCCAATTATGTCGTCAGCCTCGAATCCTTCGATCTCCATCTGCTTTATGTTCATGGCTCTCAGCACATCCTTGAGGAGAGGTATCTCCATGGCAAGCTCAGGCGGCATCTTCTTCCTGCCCGCCTTGTAATCCCCGTATTCCTTATGCCTGAATGTAGGGGCTTTAAGATCAAAGGCCACAGCCATGTATTCAGGCTCATAGTCTCTTCTCAGCTTGTCCATCATATTGAGGAAGCCGTATATTCCCTGAGTGAATATGCCTTCCTTTGTTATCATAGGCCTCTGCATGGCGTAATATGCCCTGTTTATGAGGCTGTTGCCGTCTATTACAGCTAATCTCTTCATTGTCTCTCCTTTAAAAATCCATATCTCTCAAAGCCCTGAACCCGTAGGCAGACTCCGCGCTCCTGACAGCATCGTTTACGGCCTTTGCCATAACATAGGCGCCCAGATCTCCGAGCGCATCCTGGTTCACCTCCACATCGCCTCCGGCCATGTAGAAAATGGTGTCCCCGTCAGCGGAAGTATGGACAGGCTTTATGGCTGCGGCATATCCGTCGTGAGCCATTGATGCCAGCTTGCCGCACTGAGCCTTTGTAAGGGCCGCGTTTGTTATGAGGCAGCCTATGGTCGTGTTTCCCGTAAATACGTTTTTTTCTTCCTCAACTGAATCCCACATTATCCTTCTTGTGTCGCCGAGAGACTTTCCGTCCTCTGACAGTATTCCGGCAAATCTTTTTCCCGTATCTGCATCATACACGTCTCCCAGGCAGTTCACAGCCACTATTGCTCCTATCTTCAGTTTTCCCGACTGCAGGGCAAATGAGCCCTGACCGCTCTTCATCGATCTGCCGGCGCCCATGTATTTTCCTATGGTAGCTCCCGTTCCGGCTCCGTGATTGCCCGCTCTGAAGCAGTGCTTCTCCGAATCAAGGCATGCCCTGTACCCCATATCCATATCAGGCCTGCATAAAGGGTCTCCCGCTATGAGGTCAAACAGACATGCAGCCGGGACTATGGGTATCCTGGCGATGCCTCCGTCAAAGCCTATGCCCCTCTCCTCAAGATATTTCATAACGCCCCCTGCCGCGTTGAGGCCGAAGGCGCTCCCTCCGGAAAGCAATATGCCGTACACCTCGCTGCAGAGGCTGAGCGGATCGAGTAGATCCGTCTCCCTCGTGGCAGGGCCTCCGCCTCTCACGTCAACGCCGCCGACAGCGCCCTTATCGCATATTACAACAGTGCAGCCGCTTCCGCCCTCTGCATCCTCGGCGCTCCCTATCCTGAAGCCTTCTATTTCGTCTATGCCTATTATATTCAAAACCTGACCTCCGTAATATATAAAAACCTATGCCGTCTTTATTCCTTTCCGCTTGTCATGAGATCGCATATGGCATTGGAGAACTCAACGGGATCCTCCACAGGCAGGCCTTCTATGAGAAGCGCCTGATCATATAGCAGTCCTGCATATGTCTTAAGCTTTTCCCTGTCATCCTCGTAAACCTTGTTCAGAGCCTCCAGTATAGGATGCGCCGCATTTATCTCAAGTACTCTCTGAGCATGGATCTTCTCATCCACAGGCATGGAGTTCAGAACCTTTTCCATCTCTATGGAAAGATCTCCCTTGGCTGTCAGGCATACAGGGTGCGTTTTGAGTCTCTGTGAAAGGACTACGTCCGCTACCTTCCCCTCGAGTGCTTCCTTCATATACTGGAGCATGTCTTTGCTTTCTTCTGACTGCTTTTCGGCCTTTTCCTTTTCCTCTTCACTCTCTTCTATTTCCAGGTCATCTGCGGACACTGACTTAAATTCCCTGTCCTCAAAACTGTGAAGTACCTGCAGGGCGAATTCGTCAACGTCGTCTGTAAGGTAAAGTATCTCGTAGTCCTTATCCTTGAGCAGTTCTGTCTGAGGAAGTCTGTCGATGCTTTCCACGGATGCTCCGCTGGCGTAATAGATGTATTTCTGCTCCTCCTTCATCCTGCTCACATACTCGGACAGTGTGACGAGAGCTTTTTCCTTTGACGAGTAGAACATGACCAGATCTTTCAGCTTATCCTTATTGGCTCCGAACCCCTCGTACATTCCGTATTTTATCTGCAGTCCGAAATTCTTGAAAAACTCTGTGTACTTTTCTCTGTCAGTGTTGAGAAGAGCCAGCAGCTCGCTCTTTATCTTCTTTTCCAGTCTCTGGGCTATTGCTCTCAGCTGCCTGTCATGCTGCAGCATTTCCCTCGATATGTTGAGAGAAAGATCCTGCGAATCCACAAGCCCTCTTACAAAGCTGAAATAATCCGGCAGAAGGTCAGGGCACTTATCCATAATAAGGACTCCCGACGAATACAGCTGCAGTCCTTTTTCAAAATCCTTTGTATAGTAGTTGTAAGGCGCTTTTGACGGTATGAACAGCAGCGCCGTATAGCTCACCACTCCTTCCACATCTGTGTGTATGACCTTCACCGGGTCTGCGAAATCGTAAAATTTTTCCTTATAGAAATCGTTGTAATCCTCATCCTTTATTTCACTTTTGTTTTTCTTCCACAGAGGCACCATGCTGTTCAGAGTATCCAGCTCCGAGTATTTTTCATACTCGTCTTCACTGCCCTCCTTGAGCCTGCTCTTTTCCACCATCATCACTATAGGATATCTTATGTAGTCGGAGTACCTGCTTACAAGCTGTCTTATTGTGTATTCCTCAAGATATGTGCTGTAGTTCTCATCTTCCGTATCAGCCTTGAGCGTCAGTACGATCTCAGTACCGCACTTATCCATATCAGCTTCCTTTATCGTATATCCGTCAGCACCCGAAGACTCCCACACATATGCCTGATCCTGTCCGTAGGCCCTGCTTGTAACGGTGACTTTGTCGCTTACCATAAACGCAGAGTAAAATCCCACTCCGAACTGGCCTATGATGTCCACCTCATCCTTCCTGTCAATTTCCTGTTTAAAGTCAAGAGAACCGCTCCTTGCAATGGTGCCCAGATTTCTTTCGAGCTCATCCTTTGTCATTCCCATGCCGTTGTCTCTTATCGTAAGGGTTCTGTTTTCCTTGTCCGGCTCTATCCTTATGGAAAAATCATCTCTTGATATACCCGTATCGCCCTCTGTCAGGCTGTGATAATACAGCTTGTCTATGGCATCGCTGGCATTTGATATCAGCTCTCTTAAAAATATCTCCTTGTGTGTGTAAATAGAGTTTATCATTAAGTCGAGCAGACGCTTCGACTCTGCTTTAAATTGTTTCTTTGCCATTATACCCGCTCCTTTATCATAATATTAGCACTCATCTATTCGGAGTGCTAATATTATGATATGATAATTCCCCGTATAAATCAAGACACATTTTAAAAATTCATGAAAAATACGCAGAATTTCTCAAAAAAATAATCCCGACATGCCGTCAGGGATATAATTCACGCCCTATCTTTATAATAGGGGGGTGCCCTGTTCCCGCTTCTGCCTTCCACTAAGATGAGGCCTGACATATGCATGACAGAAACTCCGGGCTCCCAATGTGGTAATGTAGGTTGAATTACACTTCCCCAACGCACACTTCAGGATTTGTTTTGTTAAATTAATTATAATACAACATCTGAAATTTTCAAGTGCCTTGCCGATAATTTCACGCGGCCGGTTCTACTCCACGCTCTCCAGATCTATACTGCAATTGTGGTACACCTTCTGCACGTCATCGTTATCCTCAAGGGTATCGATCATCTTCTTGAGGGCCTTGATATCTTTTTCCTCCTTCGGAGCGGCTTCCATGGAAGGAACGAACTCGATGTTCGAGTCTACCATTTCATAGCCTGCATCCGCAAGCGCCTTATGTACATCCGTATAGCTCTCAGGAGAAGTCTGTATCTCGAAACTGTCCTCATGGGTGATCATGTCCTCCGCTCCGGCATCGAGCGCCGCCTCCATGAGGGCATCCTCGTCTATATCGTCCGTCTTCTCGATTATTATGACTCCCTTGCGTGCGAACATGTACGAAACGCAGCCCGGTGTCCCGAGGTTGCCTCCGTTTTTATCGAATGTGGATCTTACGGCTGACGTTGTCCTGTTTTTATTGTCAGTAAGAGCTTCGACTATAACTGCCACGCCGCCTACTCCGTATCCCTCAAAGCTGAGTTCTTCATAGGTCTCGCCTTCCAGCTCTCCGGTTCCCTTCTTTATGGCCCTGTTTATGTTATCGTTAGGCATTCCGATCCCCTTGGCCTTTTCTATGGCAACTCTCAGTGTCGCGTTGTAGTCCGGGTCTCCTCCCGCCTTTGCAGCCACTATTATGGCTCTCGTATATTTAGTGAACATGGCCGCTCTCTTTGAATCCTGAGCAGCTTTTCTTCCCGCTATGGTTCCGTGTCTTCCCATGGGACGCCTCCTAACTTCTGTTTTTTCCTTTAAAGATTATACACCTCAGGGCTTCTGATATCAATAGCCTATAATTCTACCTGCTTATTTCCCCACAGCCTCAGGCTCCTCCCAGCCTTCCTTTTTGGCCAGATTTTTGTGAGCCGTCGCCATCATCAGCTTTATCCTGTTGAGCTGATTTACGTCAGAAGCTCCCGGATCATAGTCTATGGCCGCTATATTCGCCATAGGATTTCGCTTTCTTAGAGCCTTCATCATGCCTTTTCCTGTAACGTGATTAGGGAGACATGCGAACGGCTGCATGCAGATTATGTTTTCCACGCCGTCGTCTATGAGATCCACCATTTCTCCCGTAAGGAGCCAGCCCTCTCCGCACTGGTTCCCGAGAGATATTATCGATGAAGCCTTTCCGGCTATATCCTCTATATGCATCGGCTCGTGAAAACGTTTGCTTTCCCTGAGAGCCTCCCTCATAGGCTTTCTGAAGTACTCTATGACCCTTATTGCCGCCTTGTTGCCCATCATCATTGCGTATGAGCCTGAAAGGACATTGTAGTTGAACTCCTTGCTGTACATGCCGTACAGGAGAAAATCCGCCAGGTCGAGTACGACGGCTTCTCCGCCTTCCTGCTCTATTATGCTGACAACGTCGTTATTGGCGTTCGGATGATACTTTACAAGTATTTCGCCTACAACTCCCACCTTAGGCTTCTTTATATCGAGAAGAGGCAGGCTGTCAAAATCGTTCACGATCCCCTTGAGTATGCTCTTGAATTTCCTCAGATTTCCCGTGTATACGTTTCTCCTTGCAACTCTGGCCCATTTTTCATAGAGGGCGTTTGCCGATCCCGGTTCAGCCTCGTAAGGTCTCGTGGCGTACAGGACGCGCATGAAAAGATCACCGTATATCACTGCCATGAGCCCTCTTCTGACAACGCCGAGCGATATTTTGAAGCCCGGATTCGTCTCGAGTCCCGCCATGTTTACCGATATTACAGGTATCTGCTCCATTCCAAGATCTTTAAGAGCCTTTCTGAGAAGCGATACATAGTTGCTTGCTCTGCAGCCGCCTCCTGTCTGGCTCATGAATATTCCCACCTTGTTGAGATCCACCTCGCCTGACTTCAGATAGGAGATTATCTGTCCGAGGGTCACGATAGTAGGATAGCAGGCATCGTTGTTTATATATTTGAGTCCTTCCTCCACAGCGTTCTTGTCTACCGTAGGCAGCCTCTTTGCCTTATATCCCTCCTTCATGAGAGCAGTCTCCAGGAACTGGAAATGTATAGGCGACATCTCCGGTATGAGAACAGTGAAGTCCTTTTTCATCTTCTTTGTAAAGTACACTCTCTCGTAAGGCTTTCTCCTGTCTATATGCTTCACATCGTTCTTTTCTCTCTCATCCATAGCCGCCTTGAGGGATCTTATCCTGATCCTTGCAGCGCCCATATTGGACCCCTCGTCTATTTTTAAAACAGTATAAAGCTTGTTGTTGCTCTTTGTTATCTCCTCGACCTGATCTGTTGTTACGGCATCGAGCCCGCATCCGAATGAGTTGAGCTGAACGATCTCCACATCGTCGGTTGTGCCTGCGAATGTGGCCGCCTTATAGAGCCTTGAGTGGTACATCCACTGATCCAGAGCTCTTATAGGTCTTGCCAGCGCGCCCAGATGCGCCACCGAATCCTCTGTGAGCACTACCATATCAAAGGAGCTTATTATTTTGTCTATCCCGTGGTTGACCTCAGGATCCAGGTGATAAGGTCTTCCTGCCAGTATCACCGCCTTTTTCTTATGATCCCTTGCGTATTTGAGATAGTATTCGCCGTGCTTCTTTATATCGTCTCTTACCCTCTTGTCCTCGGCTCTTGCCATGTTTATGGCATCCTCAAGCTCAGCCCTGCTTACTCCCGTCCTCTTGAGCAGCTTGTAAAGCTCTCTGGCAAGCTTCTCGTCATTGTCATAAGGAAGGAAAGGATGTGAGAATGTCACATTGTTTTCTTCGAATATGTCGTCCATATTTCCCGCTATGACCTCGGGATAAGTTGCTACTATAGGGCAGTTGTAATGGTTAGGAGCTGTGCTGTCCTCCATTCGCTCATAGTTGATGCTTGGATAGAATATCCATTTCACGCCTCTTTCCACGAGCCATTTTATATGACCGTGTACCAGCTTCGCCGGATAGCATGCCGTATCGGAAGAAATGGTCTCCATTCCCCTCTCATACATCTCCTTTGTCGACGGAGGAGAAAGCACGACGCTGAATCCCAGACGCGTGAACAGTATGAACCAGAAAGGATAGTTCTCGTACATGTTGAGCACTCTCGGTATGCCGATCTCGCCTCTCTTTGATTCCTCCACGGTAAGAGGCCTGTACTTGAACAGCCTCTTGAATTTGTATTCGTAAAGATTAGGGAGCTGATTATATGATCCTTCCGGCTTTCCCTCTCCCCTCTCGCATCTGTTTCCTGTGAAAAACCTGCTGCCGTCGTTGAACTGGTTTATTGTCATCATGCAGTTGTTTTCACATTTACCGCATCTGACATGTCTTGTCTTCACCTGGAACGACGACATCTCATCAGGCGTTATGACTGAGGAGACAGTATCCCTAACGTAATTTTCCCTGGCTATGAGGGCAGCGCCGTAGGCTCCCATAAGTCCTGATATGTCAGGGCGCACTATGTCCTTGCCCATTATCTTCTCAATGGCTCTCAAAACCGCGTCGTTCAGGAACGTTCCTCCCTGGACCACGATCTTGTTCCCTGCTTCTTCGGGGTTTCTCAGTTTTATTACCTTGTAAAGAGCGTTCTTGATCACCGAATAGGAAAGGCCTGCCGATATATCTCCTATGGTAGCTCCTTCCTTCTGAGCCTGCTTTACCTTGGAATTCATGAAAACAGTGCACCTTGTCCCAAGGTCCACCGGCGACTTGGCGAACAGCGCTTCGTGAGCGAATGCCTGGACATCCATATTCACCGATTTCGCGTATGTCTCTATAAATGATCCGCAGCCTGAAGAACATGCCTCGTTGAGCATTATATGATAAATGGCTCCGTCCTTTATCCTCATGCACTTCATGTCCTGCCCGCCTATATCCAGTATGAAATCCACACCCGGCAGGAACTCTTCAGCCGCCTTGTAATGGGCCATAGTCTCTATCTCGCCCAGATCAGCCTTGAAGGCCGCCTTTATGAGCCCCTCTCCGTATCCCGTAGTGGTCACATTGGCTATGTAAGCCTTTGGAGGCAGCAGAGAATAAAGCTCCTTGAACATATTCATCGTAGCATCGAGAGGCTTGCCTTCATTACTGGTGTAATATGAATAGAGAAGGTTTTTATCATCATCTATGAGGGCTGCCTTTGTCGTTGTTGATCCTGCGTCTATGCCGAGGAACACCTTGCCCTTTGCTTTTTTTATATCCTTCCTCTTTATCTTATGCTCCATGTGGCAGTCTCTGAATTCCTTGTATTCATCCACATTGCGGAAAAGAGGATCCACATGCTTCGTGTCCGAAAGAGACGAAGGGTCTGCTTTTTCTATCCTTTCTATTATTTCACTGAAATTTATCTCATCGTATTTTACGCTGTTGAGCGCAGCTCCTATGGCTACGAAGAACTTTGAATCATCAGGAAATATTATTTCGTCATCCTTAAGCTCAAGAGTATCTATGAATCTCTTTCTCAGCTCCGAAAGAAATGACAGAGGTCCTCCCAGAAAAGCCACCTTGCCCTTTATGGTATGACCGCAGGCAAGTCCGCTTATGGTCTGGTTCACAACAGCCTGGAATATTGAAGCCGCCAGGTCCTCTATTGGAGCTCCTTCGTTTATAAGGGGCTGTATGTCGGTCTTGGCGAAAACCCCGCACCTTGCGGCTATCGGATATATCATCGTATGCTTTTTCGCAGCTTCGTTAAGTCCCTGGGCATCGGTATTGAGCAGTACTGCCATCTGGTCTATGAACGCCCCCGTACCGCCGGCGCATGTGCCGTTCATCCTCTGCTCTATCGTCTGTCCGTAAAACGTTATTTTAGCATCTTCACCGCCCAGCTCTATTGCCACGTCAGTCTCCGGTATCAGAGCCTCGACGGCTGCGCTGCATGTAACTACCTCCTGTTCGAACGGTATCCCGAGAACATTGGAAAGCGACAGTCCGCCTGAGCCTGTTATGACTGTCCTTACAGCTATATCCCCTTTTTCATCGTACATTTCCCGCAGCAGACTCACCACGGTCTCGAACACATTGGACATGTGGCGTTCATATCTGCTGTACACTATCCTGTCCTCATCATTTAAGAGAACAAGCTTGACTGTTGTTGAACCTACGTCTATTCCTAATCTCATATCTATCCTTTCTTTTCCCTTTCGCAAATACCCATATATATATGTAATGATTTTTTCTTTATCTTATTTAGACTCTATTGTATAATAACTTTATGAAAAGTTCAATCAAAAAAAGCACATTTAAAGCCATATACCGATTATTGGACAGGGTGTCGCCCGTTTCCGGAGACTGCGGACGCCTGTGCAACGCCGCCTGCTGTACGTGCGATGACGGCGCTTCAGATGAAAACGCCGATTATTCCATGGGGATATACCTTCTTCCCGGCGAGGAAAAGCTCTTTACAGGACATGAAGACTGGCTGCAGTGGGGCTTCCTCAGAGCCGAGGATTACCAGTTTCCAGAAAGCTGGACGGGAAAGGTCTTTTTTCTCCGCTGCCTCAGCGCGCCGTCCTGTCCAAGAGAAAAACGGCCTCTGCAGTGCCGTTTCTTTCCGCTTGCTCCCCATCTGGATCAGTACGGGAATCTCCTTTTGATATACCACAGCGGAGAGCTTCCTTACGATTGCCCTCTCATAAATGAGCGCATACCTTTAAACCATGATTTTATAAAAGCCACATACACCGTCTGGTCCCACCTAATAAGAGACCCTCTCATTTTCGATCTCGTTGAGATGGATTCAGACGAAAGGACAGAAAAGGACGAGCCTCTGCTCGTCCTCTACCCTTGATCCTGTCAAAATGTATTCTCCTCTATTATTCCTATGCGCCTTATCTCTTTTTTATGTATGTATCTGAGAGCTATGGCAAAGTACAGCGTTCCCAGTATTTCCGCAAGCGGGAATGCGTACCATACAAGATCCAGACCCGCTATGCTTGTCAGTATTAACGCGAGCGGCAGTATTCCTATGAGCTGTCTTATGAGAGCTCCCCAGAGGCTCATGAATCCATGACCCATTGACTGGAACACCGACGAAGCCATTATACCGAATGCCGCAGGCAGGAAGCAGAGGCTTATGGTTCTCAGAGCCGGTA
This sequence comes from Bacillota bacterium, assembly GCA_963929955.1. GTDB lineage: Bacteria > Bacillota > Clostridia > Peptostreptococcales > Anaerovoracaceae > Lentihominibacter. The sequence continues at coordinate 3,541 of CAWVKQ010000064.1, read as the reverse complement.
TGCCTATATCGTACATCGCCTGACTGTTCTGAGAGTTGAATATGCTGAGCAGCTCCCTCGGGAACATCTGGAATATTACAAGACCCACGAGCATTATACAGAAGGCAATGGCAAATCCCTTCTTGAATGTCTCCATGAACCTCTCTCTGTTCCTCGCGCCGTAGTTATATCCCATTATAGGAAGCACTCCCTGATTCAGCCCCAGTACAGGCATGAATATGAAGGACTGCATCCTTCCGTAAACTCCCATTACAGCTACCGCTGTCTCATTGATGCTTCCCAGTATCGCATTCATTCCGAACTGCATGAGAGACATTATGGACTGCATCAGTATTGCAGGAGCGCCTACAGCGTATATGTCCTTGACGATCCTCTTCTGGAACTTCCACCCGTGGAGTTTCACATGTACCGCATGCTCTCTTCCAAAGAGGAATATCTGTCCCATCACCATGGATACCAGCTGCCCGAATACGGTTGCCACAGCTGCACCCGTAACTCCCATCTCAGGGAAAGGCCCGATCCCGAATATGAGTACAGGATCGAATATTATATTGGTCACCGCGCCTACCACGCCGCATATCATAGGGAAAAGCATGTTTCCGGTGGCCTGTAATATCTTTTCCGTTGACATCTGCACCATACAGAAAAGAGATCCTATGGTTATTATCTGCATATAGCTTATGCCGTTATCCACTATGTACGGTGTGTCAGACAGGAGGTTCATTATCGGTGACGAAAAGAATATCCCTATAACGGCAAACAGTATCCAGTTAAAAAACGAAAGCCTGTAGCCGTGACTGGCGGCCAGATCGGCTTCTTCATATCTTTTGGCTCCCAGCCTTCTTGATATAAGTGAGTTTATTCCCACTCCGGTACCTACTCCGAAGGCTATTATGAGAACCTGTACAGGGAATATATACGTTACTGCGGCCAGAGCCTGTTCGCTTATGAGTGATACGAAAAAGCTGTCTACCACATTGTAAAACGCCTGTATAAACATCGATATGACCGCGGGCCATGACATGGTCACTATGAGTCTGCCGACGGGCATCTCGCCCATTCGCGTCATATTGTGATCCTTCACGGCCTCTTCCTGAAGCACTTCGTTGTTATTTTCTTCCATTTGCGACACCTCTGTTTTCTGTCAGCTCAATAAAAATTTGCCCGTAAAGCCAGGCAAAACTTCATAACAAAACATATTTTTTACAGAGAATATACTATCATCGAAAATATTAAAAATCAAGACATATGTGGCTGTATTTAAGTAAATTTTTTGTACCTTTTAATATGTGAAAATGATGAATTTTCAGTCATTCCCGCTCTTATCCGGCAGGCCGCGTCAATCCTTTGACTTATAATACAGCATACAGTGACAGTAGCCTTCAAAATCCGGATCAGCTATCTGTTCTTTGAATTCTTCGCACATACACTTGTTTTCCGGCAGCTTCCCCACCTTGCACGGGCAGTATCCGTCCTTTTGCCTGAGACCTTCTCTTATCTTTTCTACGATCTCTCTGTCCTCATTGAGCCTTACAGCCATGCGAACACCTCCTTTGCGTAAAATAGAGCAAAGCGCCGACACCATTCATGCCGGCGCTTTTGATTACCGCTGATCTATGCCTTCCACAGTCCGTGAAGGTTGCAGTATCCGTATACTGCCTTTACTTCATCGTCGCAGAGAACGAACTCTGCCGCAGGCTTTTCTCCCGGCTTGAGATATTTGATCTGACTGCCCTTTTCCGTTTCAAGACATATCCATTCGATGTAATGTTCTTCAGCCATCGGATGTTCAACAGATCCAACAGTTACCTTTACCTTGTCCCCGTCCTTTTCAACTACCGGAACGTGCTTTTCCTGAGCCGCATCAGTGGTGTTTGCCACCATTTCAGTCATCTTCTGCCCGCAGCACATAACAGGCACTCCCTTGTTCTCCACAAATGTTATCATATTGCCGCAATGTTCACAGACATAAAATTTCAATTCCATTTTCAATCCCTCCTCTGTAAGGTTTGTTGTTCATGTTTCTTTAAATTATGTATACCTTTTTGGTGCAATTTCATGATACGCCTCTTTTGTCACAATGTCAAGGCAATAACATTATGTTTCTCAAAAAAACATGTTTTATTCCTGTATTGCGGCTATCTGTTATCTATTTTTTCCGGATAAAGATCATGATGGGTCAGTCTCTCAAAGGCCACCTTCTCCCACAGAGTTCCCGGTTTTCCGTAATTGCAGTAAGGGTCTATGGATATTCCTCCTCTCGGTGTGAATTTCCCCCAGACTTCGATGTATTTTGGATCCATGAGCTTTATCAGATCCTTCATTATGATGTTGACGCAGTCCTCGTGAAAATCTCCGTGGTTCCTGAAGCTGAAAAGATACAGCTTAAGCGACTTGCTCTCCACCATAAGCTCGCCGGGAACATACGATATGTATATCGTCGCAAAATCCGGCTGCCCCGTCATCGGGCAAAGGCTCGTAAACTCCGGACAGTTGAATTTTACAAAATAATCGTTTTCCGGATGTTTGTTTTTAAATGTCTCCAGCAGATGAGGCGCGTAATCCTCTGCATACGAAACATTTTTGTTTCCCAGCAGTGAGATACCCTCAAGCTCCTTCCTGTCACGTCCGCTCATTATGATTCCTCCCTTTGTTGCTTCATTGCTTCATTACTTCCTTTCGCATCCTGCCGCTCCTGCCGCGGCTTTTGCCGGAGTCCACACTCTTCCCAGCGCTTTTACCATGACGGCTCCCACTATTCCCGGAAGAAGCTGACCTATACAGAGATTCACCGCCATGAGCCAGTATGGCATGTTAAGAAAATACGAAAGATACACAGCCACTCCCAGTCCCGGTATCAGAACGATGGGCACTGCCACAAGCGCCTGATTCCATCCTTTTTTTCGTATCAGTACCGCTGCGGCCGTCGTAAGTATCCCCACTATACAACCGCCCGCCATATCGATCACTCCAAATCCTCCGAAAAGCATATTTGATATGAGATTGGCAAATCCCAGAGGAAAAACCAGGAACGGAAATATATACGCAAGAGCGTAAAGGGACGTGGCTATCCTTATCTGATACGCTCCGAACGAAAAGCTCTGCGTAAAATAAAGCACCACTATATATGCCGCCATTACCATGGCTGAAAACGTCAGCTTCTGCATATGACTCATCTTATCTGTATCCATACTTTCTCACCTCACAAAAAAAATTCCCGAAAACCGGGAATGTCAAAAACACGCAAATATAACCGTCTGCTATTCTTTTCGTCCCTAGTTTTGTTTTTCGACAGGATGGTTTCGAACTGTCGCCGCGCCTTGTGCCGCGCGTGGCTGTTTTGTTGTTTTTCAGCAATTCTGTTTCAGTGATGCCGTCCTTTCAGAGCCGCCATACATTATAGCGGATATAGATCCTATTTTCAAGGCATTTTGCATAAGGTGAATTTCGTATCCCCGCTCCTTTGTGTAAGATTTCCGGGTTTTGGTTTACAGCAGTATATCCGGCAAAAATTTTACGGACCTTTTCCTGATTCTTAAGA
>CAWVKQ010000063.1:0-16706 GCA_963929955.1 Bacillota bacterium | reverse complement strand
TCCTGAAAAGCTGAGCCTCACAGGTAACCTGTCAGGCGCCGAGGCTCTCGGACATATACTTGCTGCAGCAGCCCTCTACGTAAACGCACAGAGCTATCAGAGATTCGGAGCTGCCAAGGAAGGCGGAGACATCAAGGTTGCTTACTCATTGGTAATGATAGTAGGTATGACATTCTCCGTTGCCATGGTATTCGCGGGACTTGCTTCATCTGTTATACATCCTGAAGCTGCTTCCGCTTCCGAAGGTTTCTGGGGAACAGTATTCGAGGTACTCCCTCCTGGAGCAAGAGGCCTCTTCGTAGCTGCCCTCATAGCTGCTGTAATGTCTACAGTAAGTGCTGACATGCTCATCACAGGCGGTATCTTCGTTAAGGATATATATAAGGATCTATTCAGACCTAGTCTTACAGACCAGCAGGTACTCAAGGGAACACGTCTTATGATAGTACTCCTCGGAATATTTATCGTAATCGGTACATATCTGTGGAGAAACGGCATAGGAAGCGCTTGGACTGTAATCGGTGGATTCCAGGTAGCTGTATTCCTCATCCCTATCCTGGGCGGATTCTTCTTCAAGAAGAAGACAGGCGTTGGCGGACTCATTGCTATAATAGTAGGAATAGTATTCTACGCTATATGGCAGTTCGCTCTGGGAATCCCTTACGGTATCCCATCAAGCGTAGCTACATGGGTAGTAGGCGGTATCGTTTACTTCATAGCCTGCTTTGCAACCAATAACAAGAACAGCGACAAGATCCAGTCAGCATAAGGAAGGAGGAGATTATAATGGCAGATAAAGAAATGAAGAGAATGTCCCTCGCGACGAAAAACAAGCTGGGTAACGCGCTTGCGTTGATAGTAGTTATCCTTTGTTTCCTCATCCCACTGACTATAGTTGTAGGAGAGAACCTTCTCTTCTGGTTCATGATCATAGTTAACTTCTGCTTCGGACCTCTGTGTCTCATAGGATATCTGATGGAAGTTAAGAAGGGTGTATTCGCTTATGATGATGACGAAGAAGAGGCGCCTGCAGAAGCTGAATAAGATCCGGGAAACGATGCACATTCTTTGATTGATATTTATGCAAAAGGACACTTGGCCTCACGGTCAAGGTTCTTTTGCTGTAAAGCCTGTTGAAATATGACGTTAAAAATGTAACTCTAAAAGTACAGTATATGGTATATTTAATAATGGATGACAATATATGTTCGGTATAGAAAGAAGGGTGCATGACGATATGAAAAACGGTTTTACACTAAAAAACTCAGTTGAAAAGATCATTGTTGAAAACAAGCTTTACGAAGTGCTCATAGGAAGGTGCAGAGACGGACTCATACTGGCTGAAAAAAAGAGCGGCAGGATACTGATGATGAACGATAACGTCAGGGACTTTCTCGATATGAGAGAGGATGAAAAGCCGACCAGGATCAGCGAGATACTCAACGAGGAGCAGATAGGACAGCTCCTTGAAGAGAAGACCGTAAAAGACGAGATAATGGGAAGGCCCGCCAAGTTTGTGTCAGCGGTAAAGGGAGAATATCTGTGGATATTCGTCGTGAACCAGAAGGACGTGATAAAGGCGGAAAGCCTCTCCCAGAAAGCTCTGGAGCTCAATCAGGAGCTCATTAGCACATTTAACGAATACGGCGACGATACTCTTATGATAACCGACGGAAACGGTATAATAGAGTTCGCCGGAGAGAAGATCGCACAGACATGCGATGTGTCGCCTGAGTTCTTTCTCGGAAAGAGCGTTTATGACATGGAGCGCCAGGGTCTGTTCAGACCGTCGGTGACGGCAAAGGTAATAAGCAGCGGACAGCCCCAGGTGGTCATACAGACAACGTGTACGGGCGAGGAGGTCGTGGCTGTGGGCGCGCCTATGACAGACAGATCAGGCAAGCTTGAGAAGGTGGTATCCGTAACGAGGAATTATTCCACGCAGCTCAAGGTGAGCCGCATGGTGGCTGAGCTGGGGGAAAAGCTCATGACGGACAGAAAAACGAGATCAGAGGAGGATGATGAGATAATTACCTGCAATGATCAGATGTTCGAGATCAAGACCCTCATAAATATGATCGCCGATACAAAGGCAACGGTCCTCATAACCGGAGAGACGGGTACAGGCAAGGAGATGGTGGCGAGGTACATATACAGGCTCAGCGACAGGAGCAAAATGCCGTTCATAAAGGTGAACTGCGGCACCATATCTCATTCCATAGTGGAATCGGAGCTTTTCGGATACGAAGAAGGATCCTTTACGGGGGCCAGCAAGGGAGGCAAGATCGGACTTATAGAGGCTGCCAACGGAGGAACTCTCTTTCTGGACGAGATAAGCGAGCTGCCTATAGAGCAGCAGGTTAAGCTCCTTCATGTGCTTCAGGAGAAGATGCTCATAAGAGTGGGAGGCACGGAGTCCATAGATCTTGATATCAGGATAATAGCGGCTACGAACAAGGATCTAGAGGAGCAGGTGGCTCTTGGGAATTTCAGAGAGGATCTCTATTACAGACTCAATGTTATCCCTATAAACATACCGCCTCTCAGAAAGAGAAGGGAGGACATCCCTCTGCTTTCAAAGTACTTTTTCAAGAAGTTCTGCGATATGTACAACAAGGAAATGCAGCTTTCCAACAGTGTCATGGCGGCGCTGGAGAAGTATTCGTGGCCCGGCAACATAAGGCAGCTTGAAAACACCATAGAGAGACTCGTTCTCACCATACCTAAGCCTATCATAACAGTGGAGGATCTGCCGAGGATGCTCTCTCCTGAGGAAAACGATCAGGCTGTAAAGGTTGAAAGGATCCTGAAGCTTGACGATGCTGTCAAAATACTGGAAAAAGAGCTTATAAAAATGGCTCTCGACGAGTACGGAACAACTGTCAGAGCGGCTGAAGCCCTTGGCATAAATCAGTCTACCGTCTCAAGAAAAATGGCTCAGTATGACCTGAAACAATAAATGAAACATGGTTTCTCAAAAATGAGAAATTATGTCGAAAACTTGTAATCACAATGGGATTACGATAAAATTAAGTTAATGCTTATGTTGATGAATCAAGTGTGTTGATTATGGAGGTTATTATGTTAAGAGAAGCTTTACCAAAAATCGTGACTGAAACACTTCCCGGCCCTAAGGCAAAGGCTGTTCTTGAAAGAAGAGCAAATGCTATGCCTAACGCTATCAAGAGCGTTTATCCGTGCGTTATCGAGAGAGGCGAAGGAGCCATGTTCGAGGACGTTGACGGAAACATCTTCCTTGACTGGGTAGGAGGCGTAGGCGTACTGAACATAGGATACAGCAATCCTGACCTTATCGATGCCGTTAAGACTCAGTCCGAAAAGTATTTCCACGCAATGATGAACATCACGACTCATGAGAGATACATAGAGCTTGCTGAGAAGATGAACGAGATCGTTCCTGTAAAGGGCGACACAAAGAAGACCATGTTCGCCAACTCCGGAGCCGAGGCTGACGAGAACGCCGTAAAGATCGCCAAGAGCTATACGGGAAGACCTAACATTATAGTATTTACAGGCGCTTTCCACGGAAGAACCCAGATGACGATGGCAATGACGGCTAAGAAAGCATACGCCATAGGAATGGGACCTTTCCCTGACGGTATATACAGAGCTGAGTTCCCTAACCTCTACAGAAGACCTGAGGGCATGAGCGAAGAGGAAGCTATCCAGTACTATGTAGATAAGCTGGAAGAGGTATTCATCGAAGCTACTCCTAAGGAATATACGGCAGCCATCGTATTCGAGCCTGTACAGGGCGAGGGCGGATTCATACCTGCTCCTATAGAATGGGTAAAGGCTGTAAGAAAGATATGCGACGAGAGCGGCATACTGATGATCTGCGACGAAGTACAGAGCGGATGGGGAAGATCAGGCAAGCTTTTCGCTTCCGAATACTTCAAGGATGCCGGATGCGCTCCTGACATAATGACTACTGCTAAGTCAATAGCAGGAGGACTTCCTCTCTCAGCCGTTACTGCAAGCACTGAGATAATGGACGGAGTAACGGGCGGAACGATCGGCGGAACATTCTGCGGTAACCCTGTAGCCTGCGCTGCTGCTCTTAAGGTGATCGACGTTATGACTGCCGAGGATTATCCTGCAAAGGCTGCTGCCATAGCTAACAAGCTTACGGAAGCTGCCAAGGGCTGGGCAGAGAAGTATGACTGCATAGGCGACATCAGAGGAATGGGCGCTATGCTGGGTATAGAATTCGTAAAGGATCGCGAGACAAAGGAACCGGATGCTGATCTGGTAGCCAGAATCGTTGATGAAGCCGTTCAGCACGGTCTCGTAATGGAAGCAGCAGGAACATACAACAATGTTATCAGATTCCTCTGCCCTCTCTGCGTAACCGACGCTCAGATGGACGCAGGTATAGAGATCTACGAGAACGCTATCAAGACCTGCAGCGGCAAATAATTCACCGTAAGGAGAATATTGAGAAACAGAATAAAAGGATGCCTCTTTGTTCCTTAAGAGAGGCATCCTTTTTACTTGCAGAGGCTGCGCAAAGTATCGTTTGTCACATCATTCCATGAGTATATCCTGCTCCCTCAAAGAGGCCTTTATCATGTCAAAGACGCTCTCGTCTCTGCAGCCTATGCGGTGCAGATGGGCGCCTCCGGTAAGGGTGCTTATGGGAGCTGAGTTCTGCTCGTTCTCCACCTTTTCGATAAATCTGTCAACATCGTATCTGGAGGACAGGTTGAGCTTGCCTGAAAGCTCGCCGTATATGGCGTGCTCTATGGTAACGTCTATGACAGTGGCCCCGAAGTCGACTATTGTATAAAGCTCGGGACGCAGCTGCTCTCTGCTGTGGCGGCAGGCGATCATTCCTGTAAACGGAAAGCTGCTGGCCTCGTGAGAATCCATTATATATCCTCTCGGTGTTGCCAGTATGCCGCAGCCTGCGGCGCGGAGGATGGCAACATCGCCCACTATTATCTGACGGCTTACTGAAAGCTTCTTTGCGAGGCTCGAGGCGCTGACAGGAACATCTGCCGCTTCCAGGGCTTCTGTTATGCGGCGGCGCCTTTCGTCTGCGGATCTTTCTCTGTGGCGGACAGAGTCTCTTTTTTCTTCCATACAGTTTCCCTCCTCTTTAAATACTATATATAATATCACATGGATACAGTATAAGCAAATGTTATATTGATATGTGTCTTGACACGTATACATACACTCTGGTACAATCAGAGCAGTTGATCTGTACAGGAAAGGAAAGGACAATGGAAGAAAAAGCGACACAGGAAAAAAAGGAAAGTTTTCTTAAAAGAAAGGACATAGAGATATCAGCGAAGAGATACCTTCAGGACGCTCTGTCAGCCATGGCGCTCGGACTGTTCGCATCCCTGCTCATCGGCGTTATTTTCGATACCATAGGCGAGCAGTCGGCAAATCTCTTCGGTGACAATGCCGTATCATCATTCTTTGTGGAGGTGGGAGCGGAAGCTCAGGCATATATGGGGGCAGCCATAGGAATAGCTGTGGCCTGGGGGCTTAAGGCCCCTCCTCTCGTAATGTTCACCAGCGTTGTAACGGGAATGATGGGAGCCACCATGACCGGGTTTGGCATAGAGGTGGCCGGGGGACCTGCGGGAGCCTTCATAGCCGTTGCTCTTGGAGTTGAGTTCGGAAAAGCGGTTTCAAAGGAAACCAAGGTTGACATACTGGTGACTCCTGCTGTAACATTGATAACAGGAGCCATAGGGGCCAAGCTCATAGGTCCGCTCATAGGATGGCTCATGATAAAGCTGGGAGACGTTATCATAACGGCGACAGAGTGGCAGCCTTTCATATTCGGCATAGTTATATCGGTGATAGTGGGACTTGTTCTTACAGCGCCCATATCAAGCGCGGCTCTCTGCATAATGCTTGACCTTTCGGGTCTTGCCGCAGGAGCAGCCACAGTGGGATGCTGTGCTCAGATGGTGGGCTTTGCCGTTGCCAGCTACAGGGAAAACGGAGTGGGAGGACTCGTTGCCCAGGGTATAGGCACTTCGATGCTCCAGGTATCCAATATATTGAAAAATCCATGGATACTGGTTCCTGCCACACTGGCGGGAGCAATAGTGGGGCCTATATCCACATGTGTGCTCAAGATGACCAATATACCCGTAGGAGCAGGAATGGGAACATCAGGCCTTGTGGGGCAGATAGGAACATTTACGGATATGGGATTTACTCTGGACACCCTGTGGAAGGTACTGCTCGTACAGATATTCCTCCCTGCGCTGCTGGCGTTCGTTATAGACAGGCTGCTCAGAAAAGCCGGGAAGATAAAGGATGGAGACTACAAACTGGATCTGTAAAAGAGAAATATGGGATAAGGCCGTGGATTTCCACGGCCATATATGCGGAGGACTTGCCCTGGGAGTGCGGGCTGCCTGTGAAGCCGGGAAAAGGCTGGGTGTCGAAAGAGCCGAGGATGAGGAGATCGTATGCGTTACTGAAAACGACGCATGCTGCGTGGACGGCATACAGGCGGTGCTGGGATGTACCGTGGGAAAAGGGAACCTCATATACAGAGGAACGGGAAAACTTGCGTTCAGCTTCTTTGACAGGAAAACAGGCGCAGCCTTCCGTTTTGTCGCAAAGGACAAAAGAAGCGAGCTGCACGGAGAAGATTACATAGACTTTGTAATGTCAGCCCCCTTTGAAGAGATATTTACGGAAGGTGAGCCCAAAGCAGAGATGCCGGAACCGGCAAGGCATATGGCATCGGTTAAATGCGCCGTATGCGGTGAGATGGCTCCGGAAAACAGAATACGCGTAATGAACGGGAAGCTTGTATGTCTCGACTGTTTTGATGATCATGACAGAAAATGGGAGCGGCTTTAGAAAGAAACGGGATACAGGAGGTATAGGATATGAAGATCGCAGTTGTAGACGGACAGGGCGGAGGTATAGGCAGAGCCATAGTCGAGAAGATAAGAAAGGAGATTCCGGAGGCTGAGATCACAGCTCTCGGGACGAATTCCGCGGCTACCGGTCAGATGTTAAAGGGAGGCGCAAGCGAAGGCGCTACAGGTGAGAATGCCATAGTCCACAATATGAAGCGTATGGATGTGGTAATGGGCGTGATAGGCATACTGAACGCCGACTCAATGATGGGCGAGCTGACGCCTGCCATGGCTGAGGCAATAGGCGGAAGCGATGCCTACAAGATACTTTTGCCGGTAAACAGATGCAATATCCACGTAGTGAGCGTGGAGGATATGCCGCTCGGAGGTCATATAGATAATGCGGTGAAGGAATTGAAAAAACATATGGAAAGAAAAAACGGGCTGTCACATTAACAGAGATTGGATTAATGTGACAGCCCTGTTTTAAATATGGATACTGTTTCAGGTTCATGCCTTCTGATTGTACTTTTTGCTGCCGTTTCCGAGAGGAAGAACTGTGTCGCGGGCCTCAAGAGGTATATAGGATCTCGGCTCCTGCACGGAATTGTACGCAGGTCGCATGAGCTTGCCGCCTGCTATGAGTTCTTCTATCCTGTGCGCGCACCAGCCCGAAAGTCTTGCCGTCGCAAACAGCGGTGTGGCAATGGCTGTCGGTATGTTCAGCGCATTGTAGACAAAGCCTGAGTAGAGATCCACGTTGGCCGGCATAGGCTTTTCGTTGCCTGTTACTTCAGCGTAGAGCTGCGGAGTTCTTTTCTCTATGTAATCGCAGAGGAGAAAATCGTCTACAAGTCCTTTGCTTTCAGCCAGCTTCTTTGCCATTGACTTGAGAACCGTAGCCCTGGGATCGGAAAGGGTGTATATGGCGTGACCCATTCCGTAAATAAGGCCTTTTTTATCAAAGGCTTCTTTTTTTAGTATTTTTATGAGGTAATCGTCAAGCTTGCCTCTGTTGTTTATATCGGCAACATGTTCCTTTATATCGGATATCATGTTTATTACAGCGATATTGGCGCCTCCGTGTCTTGGACCCTTAAGAGATCCTATGGCCGCCGATATGACGGAATAAGTATCGGTCCCGGTGGATGACACCAGATGTGTGGTAAACGATGAATTGTTTCCGCCGCCGTGCTCAGCGTGGAGTATCATGGACACATCGAGCAGCTTGGCCTCAAGCTCCGTATACTCTCCTGTGGGCCTTATCATTCTCAGTATGTTTTCCGATGTGGAAAGCTCAGGAATAGGATTGTGGAGGTGCAGGCTGAGATGATCGTAAAACGAGCTCTTTGCCTGATACGCATAGGCTATGAGGGCCGGAAAATATCCGATGAGATCTATGGACTGCCTGAGTACATTTGATATGGATATGTCATCGGGATTGTCATCATAACAGTAAAGAGCAAGAACGCTTCTTGCCAGCTTGTTCATTATGTTGTTGGAAGGAGCCGTCAGTATCATATCTCTGGCGAATCCGTTAGGCAGCGCTCTTTTGGCTCCCACAAGCCTTTTGAAAGCCTCCAGCTCCGACTTGCTCGGAAGAGTGCCGAACATGAGAAGAAAAGAAACCTCTTCAAATCCGAAGCGATCCTCGCTGAGGCAGTTGTTGACTATATCCTCTATGCTGTAGCCTCTGTAATAGAGCTTGCCTTCAACCGGCACCTTGTTGCCTGATTCATCCTTCTTATAGCCTACGACCTCGCCTATTTTCGTAAGGCCTACAACTACTCCCGTGCCATTGGCGTTCCTGAGACCTCTTTTGACGTTGTTTTTAGTGTAAAGTTCAGGATCTATATAGTTGTTTTCCGCAAGAATTTTTGCGCTGTCTTCAAGCAGATTATGTGCGTGTACGGCTTTTACGGTGTTTTCCACTTCCTGTTTAAAGGCCATTTTTGCGATCTTCCTGATATCTTTGCTGTCTTTTCGCTTTTTCCTGAAGTTGTTCAACATGTGTGTGAAGACCTCCTTTTTCAATATATTGCGCTTATCTATAAGAGCATAAACACCTGCTTATTATAACATATATGCTTTTCAAAGTACAGGAAAAAAATGGAACGAGAAAGGAGACCACAAAAGAGATGCATGAGATTTTATATAGAAAATTTTGAAGATCCGGCCGAACCGCGGCCGCACAGGCTTGCGCGGCAAGAAGCGCAGCTCAGACTTGCGTTGCTTGCTTCAAAAAAGCGCTGAGGGTGCCTTATGTATGAGATTTCCCAGAATGCCAGAACAGCGAAAGCAAAAATGATCAGGCTCCATCCGTATATGCCGCCGATGATAAAGAACGGCGTGCACAGCATCATGGAATCCCAGTTAAAAATACGACATGTAACGCAGCATTTTGTGCTCAGCATCAGACGGAACGGACAGAAGAAGAGGACGCATATCATATCTGACAGGAAATATAAGAGGACTAGGAGCATAAGCTCAGGTACATGTAAAAAGCCTTTTCTGTGCAGGAGAAAGAAAATAAGATTAAAGAGCACCCAGGAAAAGGCGATCATAAGGGCGCGCCTGTCGGCAAACCTCCTGTTTATCCTGATCGTATCGCCGCTGTGAGGCCGCTCACGGTACGTGGAAGAGAGTACTTTGCGGCATCCCATGCTCATATTTTTGGAAGGGAAGAACTTCCTGACAGCATCATAGCATATGCTTGCCCATAAAATGATGCGGAATATCCGCCCCGTCATATGCGGATCACCCGGGATCAGAAGCCGCGTGTCCGTAAAGTACAGAGCCAGACCTGCGGCCAATAAAAGCAGGCGGTATATAAACTGTCTGATATAGTGAGATCTCATAAGCTCCCTCCTGCGGCTTTACTCCTACAGCTATTTCCATTATATGTTATTGCCGGCGGCAAATCAACCCGGATTGGTGATGTTGATGATGATATGGATACTGTTCAACCGTATACAAAGGTGTTCAAAAATAGAGCACTGCTTTTGATGTGAACTGTCGCATCTCCAATGCAGCGAAGGATAAAACCTGATAAATTCAAATTTTCAAAACATACTAAAAACGTTAGACTGTAACACTTTCGACCTTTTCGGTCAATATACCGCGCCCGCCTTGGCACAATAGTTGCTTAACCTGTCTGTAACAGGTGATGCTGGTCGGATCTGCGGCATCCGGCTGATAGATATGCCCGGAGTAAGAGCTCGAGGGCGCTTTCGAAACAGACAGGAGGAATGGAGAATTATGAGTATGGACGGATATGAATATATTGCTAAGACATTAAAAGGGTACGGTGTGGATCATGTTTTCTATGTTGAAGCAATGTTCAGGATGGTAAACAAGGAATTCGGCGAGATGGGAGTCAAGAGAGTCATGGCTCATTCTGAGAATGCGGCAGCATACATGGCGGACGGTTATGCCAGAATGTCCGGAAAGCCGGGCATATGTATGTGTCAGTCTATAGGCGCTGCGAATCTTGCCGGAGGCGTACATGAAGCATGGCTTGCCGGATCGCCGGTGATCGCGTTTACAGGTAAGAAGACGCCGGAATATCAATACAGAGGATCTTATCAGGAAGCAGATCACAGGCTCCTTTACGAGGGCATCACTAAATTCAATGCCGACGTTTCCGATGCAAAACAGCTCCCTGTTGTTTTAAGACAGTGCTTCAGGGCAGCTACCACAGGAAAACCGAGACCTGTACATTCCGATATGAGCAACCATACCGGAAGAGTCATTGAAGTGGGACGCGTGGATCAGGATGTATTTGTAGAAGAAACATATATGAAATATCCTCCTTACAGACCGGAGGCGGAGAAAAGCAGGGTGGCGGCAGCAGCGGAAGCTGTCAACAACGCTCTTAAGCCTGTCATAGTCATAGGAAGAGGAGCCATGATATCAGGAGCCGGAGAGGAGATATGCGCTCTTGCCGAAAAGGGAGATATAGCGGTGGTCACTTCACCGGACGGGAAGGCGCTCATAGATGAAAGGGACAGGCTGTGGTGCGGGATAGTGGGCAGCTATGGAATGGACTGCGCCAATAAAGTAGTGCTTGACTCGGATCTCGTAATCTTTATAGGAACGCAGACCGGTGATCAGACGACATTTGACTGGAGGGTCCCTGCAGTAGGCACAAAGGTCATACAGATAGATATCGATCCTGAAGAAATAGGAAAAAATTATCCTAACTGCATAGGACTCCCGGGAGATGCGAAGGCTGTAACAAAACAGCTTCTGGCAGGAATCGAAGAAAAGACACGAAAAGAGTGGATCGACCATTGCAGAGAATACGTGGACGCTACCCTTGCCATATATGAAAAGCAGCAGCAGAGCGATGTGCTGCCTATGAGGCCTGAAAGGCTGTGTGAAGAGATAAGCAAAGCTCTTCCGGACAATGCTGTTTTGGTAGCTGATACCGGCTATTCGGCAGTCTGGTCCGCAACGATGCTCAGGATGAAGCCGGGGCAGAAGTATCTGAGAGCGGCAGGATCACTTGGATGGAGCTTTCCGGCCTCGCTGGGAGCAAAATGCGCTGCCAGGGAGCTTCCGGTAGTGTGCTTTACCGGAGACGGCGCATTCTATTATCATTTGAACGAAATGGAAACGGCTACCAGAAACGGCATCAATACAGTAACGGTCATAAATAACAACAAGGCGCTGGTACAGTGCAGGCCGGATCTTTCGCTGGTGTATAAAAATGATCCGGAAAAAATGCCTCGCCGTTTCCATTATCCTGACATAGATTTCTGCAAAATAGCTGAAACATACGGATGCTGGGCAAGAAAAGCTGAAAACCCTGACGATATCGGCGCTTTGATTGACGAAGCCCTTAATTGCGGGAAACCGGCTGTTATAGATGCGAGGACTGAAAGGGACGCAGATGTACCGAATGCATTGTAAGCTGACGTGCCACCTCCGGGAAAATATAGCGAGCGTTCCTCGCTATATTTTTTTGGATATTGTATAATAATCATTATTGACATACAGGAGGGCAAGATGGGTAATTATCAATGGAACGGTGTCGTTTTAAAAGAATGGAAGCTTTTGCAGGACAAGCTGGATGAAAAATTCAATGCATGGGAAACATTTGTGAAGACAGGTAATATGGCTGCAGACTGCACCATAGCTCCGGAGATACTGAGCTCCTGGAAGCGCTGCAGAGATATAGGCCTCAATCCGTACGATGACAGTATTGAAGTGCTGTCAAAACAGCAGCTGCAGCAGAGGAGGGCGGATAATAAGCGGCTCATAGATATAGTACGCCCTATATTGCAGGAAACAGCAGGAAGCATAAAGGATTCGGGATACAGGATAGACCTGTACGATAAGGATCTGTATCTGATCGAAAGATTCGGTAAGAGGCTTATAGAAGGAGATGAAGAAAGAAGGGAAGTCGTTCTGGGACAGAGCCACAAGGAGAAGGACGTAGGGACGAATTCTACAAATCTCGCAGCCCTGCTGGGGAAGCCCGTGACATTAATGGCGTATGAGCATTATCGAACGACGCTGCATGAGCTTACGTGCGTATCGGTTCCCATAGAGGATAGAAATAACGATATTGTCGCTGTTTTAAGTGTTGAAGGCTACATATGGCCGATGCACAAACATACGGAGGCCCTTCTGGTCGCTCTCAAGTACTGTGTGGAAGACCGGCTGTACGCAGGAGTCGATTCATACGGCAAGATCATGAAGGCCTTCAACAGTGAGCTGATAGAGATGATGGATGTTGCTATAGTAGCTGCCGATAAGGTGGGTAAGATAATTTTTGCCAATCACAAAGCTTATGATACGCTTCTTGCGGGATGGAACAATGCCATAGGTTTTTCCTGCGAGAATATATGGGGTATCAGAAATCCGGTGCAGGATGTTATAAAGGAGAAAAAACCAATCATAAACAGGCTGCTGGTATTTAACGACAATAAGTATTATACAAACAGTTTTCCGATACTTGAAAACGACGGTAACCTGCTGGGTATCATAATTTCAACGCAGAAGCCGAGGGAAAAGGCGAATCGCAGAGAGATCTCCCACGGGTCAAGGGCGCACCATTCATTTGAAAACATCGCAGGCACGAGCGATGAGATAAAGCAGGCTGTACGCCTGGCCAGGGAAACGGCGAAAATGGATAATAACATACTGATATCGGGAGAAAGCGGTACGGGAAAAGAACTGTTTGCGGAAGCTATACACAACGAAAGCAATTATTGCAGCGGACCTTTTGTTCCTGTCAACTGCGCGGCAATACCGAACACCCTTTTGGAAAGCGAGCTTTTCGGGTATGAGGACGGAGCTTTTACAGGAGCGAGAAAAGGGGGCAACATAGGTAAGTTTGAGGCGGCCGTAGGAGGGACGATATTTCTTGATGAAATAAATTCCATGTCGCTGGAAATGCAGGCTAAATTGCTCCGGGTGATTCAAAACAAGACTGTAACACATGTCGGCGGTAATGAGGAGATCCCCGTAAACGTGAGGATCATAGCGGCTACAAATATAGATCTGTGGCAGATGGTCAAGGAGGAGAAATTCCGGGAAGATCTGTATTACAGGATAAATGTCATATGCATCAGCATTCCGCCTCTGCGTGAGAGAAAGGGAGATACGGAGATCCTTATATATGATATATTGTCACAGATATCAAACAGATTGAATCAGCCGATCCTTGTTGAGGATAAAGCCGTGGAGCTTCTCAAGAAATACAGCTGGCCGGGGAATGTAAGAGAGCTGGAAAACGTGCTGGAACGCAGCTGGGTCATCGCGCGCACCAACGGAGCCGATCGGATAACAGAGGATGCGGTGCGTGCGTATCAGGGAATAGAAGAGGAGCTGACGGGTAATGAAGGCGATCATGCGGAAGAAACGGCTCATGTCAAAACATCCATAGATGATACTGAGAAGGTATTGATAAAAGATGTTCTGGAGAAAAACAACGGAAACATACAGGCCACGGCAAAAGAACTGGGAATTGCAAGGAACACGCTGTACAGAAAGATAAAAAAGTACGAAATAGAATACAGAAAAGCGACTGTAAAATCAGAGGATCAGTGTTAGCCTGCAGGCAGTGGTTTTATATGATTTATTAAAAACGAGTGAGATCTCTATATGATCTCGCTCTTTTTTTTGGAAAATGTTCCGTTTTAGAACACTATTCACCAAATGGAACACTTTTGGCAGAACACATAATGTGATCATTTAGAGCACGTGTCCCGAAACTCTTTGAAAACACTGGACTTACTGCATTTGATCCGGCTGCGGACCGAGTGGCACGCTATTTGCTTTTAATTAATTTAAAAAATATTCACACTTAACAGGAAATTCGGGAGGAAACAATATGGATCTGGGAATAAAAGGAAAGACGGCCATTATAACAGGGTCCGGGAAAGGGATCGGAAGAGCGTGTGCGCTTAGGTTTGCGAAAGAAGGAGCGAATGTAGTAATAAGCGATATAGACGATGAAGCAGGCGCAGCAACAGCAGGTGAAGTGGAAAGCTATGGAGTGACGTCACTTTACGTGCATTGCGACGTATCGTCTGAACCGGATGTGCAGAAGCTCTTTAAAAAAGCACATGAAGCATTTGGCCACATAGATATTCTTGTAAACAACGCCGGTATATCACCGAAACTGCCTTTTTACGAGATAACGGAAGAGCAGTTCACAGAGGTTTTGAATATAAACCTAAAGAGTAATTTCCTGTGCTCGAAGGAAGCGTTTAAATATATGAAGGACAACGAATGGGGGAGGATAGTAAGTCTTTCGTCTCTTGCAGGAGTGCACGGAGGAATAAATTCGGCGGCTCATTATTCAGCGACAAAAGCAGGAATAATAGGCCTGACCAAAACATTGGCAAAACAGGTGGGAAAATACGATATAACCGTTAACTGCGTAGCTCCCGGCAGGATAGATACGGCTATGACGAGGATGCTTTCCGAGGAGCAGTTAAAAACCGTTCTTGAAAGGATCCCGTTAAAGAGACTGGGCACTGTCGAGGAAGTTGCCAACGTTATTGTCTTTCTGGCCTCAGAGGGAGGCTCATATATAACAGGAACATGTGTTGAGATACTGGGAGGATATACAGGGTAGGTGAAAAATATGAGAGCAGTAGTAAAATTCAAAGACGGAAAGGACGGCTGGGAGATAAGAGATATAGAAAGGCCGGATCCGAAGGAAAACGAAGTTGAGATAAAAATAATGGCAACGGGGATATGCGGCAGTGAGCTGCATTTGTACCATGACAATCATGTATATACTCCGCCGGTAGTAGTGGGGCATGAGTTCGCGGGAGAAATCGTCCGCGTGGGGAAGGCAGTTAAAAAGTGGAAGGTAGGCGACAGAGTAGTAAGCGAGAACAATAAAAGCGTATGCGGCGTATGTGATTTCTGCAGGACCGGACAGCCCATTCTATGTCCGGAAAGAAAGTCTGTAGGATACAAGATAAACGGCGGATGGACAAGCTATTTCTGTACTCCGGAACACCTGCTTCTCAGGATACCGGACAATGTGACGTTTGAGGAGGCGGCGATGACGGAACCGGTAAGCGTGGCCACGCAGGCGCTCATAGTAAGGGATACTGTTCACATCGGCGATATCGTCCTTGTCCAGGGCTGCGGCACTATCGGACTTATAAACGCCATGGTGGCAAAGGCCATAGGAGCCAAAAAAGTGATACTGACAGGAACGGATATCGATGAGGATGTGAGACTTCCCATCGCGCGAAGCCTCGATCTGGGAACGATCATCAACGTACAGAGAGAGAACCTTAAGGAAAGAATAATGGAGCTTACGGACAACAAGGGCGTTGACGTGGTAATAGAGGCTTCGGGAGCTGATTCAGCCATATATGATATGGTGGATCTTATAAAAAAGACAGGGCAGATCGTAGCGATAGGAGAAACTCTGAGAAAGGATCTGAAATTCCCGTGGGTGGCGGCCGTATTTAAATCATGCACAATAAGCTACTCGTTCGGAGCCACGTTCAGGGCATGGAAAAGCGCATTGGAGCTGATGGGACAGGAAAAAATAAACTTAAAGCCGCTTATAACGCATACCATACCTCTGGAGGAATTCAGAAAAGGATTTGAGCTCCTGGAAAACAAGGAGGCTCTCAAGGTGATAATGAAGGCAAGCGATTATTAAGGAGTGAGCTGGTGGAAAGGATCGTACGTAATGGATAAGAAGTATCACGGTATAATACCGCCTGTAATTTCTCCGGTCAAAAGTGATGAAACCATAGATGTGGAAGGATACAAAGCTCTTTTGGACTATTGCATCGAAGGCGGACTTCACGGGATATTTGTAGCCGGAACCAATGGAGAGACCATGGCGCTTACGCAGAAGGAAAGAAATAAGATAATCGGAGTGACTTTGGAGCATGTCAGCGACAGAGTGCCGGTAATAGCCGGAGCTATGGATTCAAGTACAAAGAGGGTCATTGAGAATATAAAAGAAATAGAGGCAATGGGCGGCAGATGCGCTGCAGTAACACCGATTTTTTACGACAGACATACATCTCAGGAGGAAAGCGTACGACATTTTTCCAGGATACTTGATAAAACCTCACTGGATATAATTATTTATAATATCCCTGCGTTTACAGGAATAAAGCTTAACGCCGATACAGTTATAAAAATCTCCAATTTAGATAAAAGGGTAGTCGCATATAAGGACAGCTCCGGATCATATGCGGAATTTATGCGAGTGCTCTCCACATTTGAAAATACAGGATTTTCTGTGATGCAGGGTGTTACGGGACAAGCGCTGTCAGCTGTCCTGATGGGTGCCGACGGGTTTGTGCCCGCCCTGGCACCTGCTTTCCCGGAAATGTTTGTGGATGC
>CAWVKQ010000062.1:0-10897 GCA_963929955.1 Bacillota bacterium | reverse complement strand
TACGTCGTTCTCCAGCAGCAGTTTTATGCCGTGGACATCATCCTTCAGTACGTTTACATCCTTTCGCTGTGCCTTTGTCTCCGTTTTAAGAACGCTCACGTCTCCTCTCATGACATCCACGTCCGTCCTGAGAACACGTATATCTTCCCTGAGTTCTTTTGTCTCTGTTTTAAGGATATGTACGTCTTCCTTAAGCTTTTTCGTTTCCGTTTTAAGGACGCTCACGTCTCCTTTCAGGACATCCACATCCCTTTTCAGGACTTTCACATCATCCCTGACATCGCACAGTTCAACTCTGACCTCCCGGATCTCGTCTTTAAGCTCCAGCTTCATCTGGCGCATCTCATTTCTGAGTTCTCCGCCCATCTGTCTGATTTTCTCATCTGTAGCCTTTGACTGGGCTTCAAGCTTTATATCCAGAAGATCGGATATCATAAGCATATCTTCTTTCGTGAGCATGATCGTTTCCCCCGTTTTTATCTCTTCCCATTATAACATATCGTCCATGCGCTCAAGTGTAAAACATCTGAGACAATGTCTATTCTTCTATGATCACCCCGTCTTCATCCACCAGCATGTCTCCCATATGATCCCCTGCGGTCTCAGGCTTTTCTTCACTGTCTTTTTTCAGCGTATCGAGAAGAAGCCCCTCTATCTTCTCCATTATCTGTGGATTTTCCTCAAGGTACGTCTTGACGTTCTCCCTTCCCTGCCCTATCCTGTTGCCTTCAAAGCTGTACCAGGATCCGGCCTTTTCTATTATTTTGCCGTTTACCGCGCAGTCGAGGACATCTCCCGCTCTGGATATTCCCTTGCCGTACATGATATCGAATTCAGCCTGCTTGAAAGGAGGAGCTACTTTATTTTTGACGATCTTCACCCTTGTCCTGTTGCCGAGCACCTGATCGCCTGATTTTATGCTCTCTACCTTCCTTACGTCTATCCTCATTGAAGCGAAGAACTTGAGAGCGCGTCCTCCCGTAGTAGTCTCCGGATTGCCGAACATGACTCCTATTTTCTCTCTGAGCTGATTTATGAATATTATTGTGGTGTTTGTCTTGTTTATTATGCCTGCCAGCTTTCTCAGAGCCTGGGACATGAGGCGTGCCTGCATTCCCACAGTCGCATCTCCCATGGCTCCGTCTATCTCATGCTTTGGCACGAGAGCTGCTACCGAATCGACTACCACTATGTCTATGGCTCCGCTTCGAACCAGCATCTCAGCTATCTCCAGAGCCTGTTCGCCGTAATCAGGCTGGGATACAAGAAGCTCATCCACGTCTACGCCGAGATTTCTCGCGTATTCCGGGTCAAGCGCATGCTCGGCATCTATAAAGGCCGCCTTTCCTCCCTGCTTCTGTGCCTCTGCTATTATATGAAGCGCAAGGGTCGTCTTTCCCGATGATTCCGGCCCGAAAACCTCTACGATCCTTCCTCTTGGAACACCGCCGATCCCTGTTGCCAGGTCAAGGCTCATCGAGCCGGTGGATATGGCTTCTATATTTAGCTTGGCGCCATCGTCCCCCAGCTTCATAACAGCGCCTTTACCGAACTGCTTCTGTATCTGGGCAAGAGCGGCATCCAGCGCTTTTTCCCTGTCGTCGCTGTTGCCTGTCTGATTTTTGTTTACCGCCATTTAAGTACCTCCGAAATGTGAACACCTGTTCTTTTGGTTAAATGATACCTTATCAATATTCTCAAGTCAAGTTTAAATTGAATTTTATGGAATTATTTTCCATTATACTCTTGTAGGTCTCATCTGTCAATATTTTCCATACACTTGTATGATCCGTATCTAAATATTTTTGTTTATCACATCCAGCATGCTTAAAAGCGCGTAATGCCTGTTCCACTTCCTGTTTACATTTCTCATCTGTACTCTCTCGCAGATCTCTTTCTCCTTATATATGAATCCTATATACACAAGACCTACCGGCTTTTCCTCAGTTCCGCCTCCCGGGCCTGCTATTCCGGTGACAGAAATGCAGATATCGCTGCCGCTGACTTCTTTGAGTCCTCTGACCATTTCAAGCGCGGTTTCCTCGCTTACGGCTCCGTACTTTTCAAGAGTCTCGCTCTTCACTCCCAGCTCGTCCCTTTTGGCTCTGTTGCTGTAAGTTACTATTCCTCTGTCAAAGCATTTGGAAATTCCCGGTATATCTGTCAGTGATTTCGCGAAAAGTCCTCCCGTGCATGATTCGGCGCATGAAAGGGTGAGTCCTCTGTCCATGAGCTTTTTGCACACCACCTGTACCAGGTCCTCATCGTCAAAGCTGTATATGTATTCGCCCAGTCTGTCATTGACCTCCTTCATGACCTCGTTTACAGCGTTTTCAGCTTCCTCCATCGTATGTCTCTTTGAAGCCACCCTGAGGGAACATTCACCCTCCTTTGCGTATGTGGCAAGTGTAGGATCCGTCTGCTTGTCTATCATATCCAGCAGCCTTGTCTCCAGCATGGATTCTCCTATTCCGAACATCCTGGCCACTCTGTAATATATGACGTCATCGGACATTGACTGGAGAAAAGGCATCACGCTCTTTTCAAACATCCTAGTCATCTCTCTCGGAGGCCCCGGCATGCATATTATGTATTTTCCGTCTTTTTCAAGGGCAAAGCCCGGCGCCGTACCCGCGTCATTGTGGAAGACAGTTGCCCTTGAAGGCATTATTGCCTGCTTTCTGTTGTTGTCTGTCATCTCACGTCCTACAGTCTTGAAATACTTTACCAGCTCTTCAAGAACATCGTCCATCATCACCAGCTCGTCTTCCATCACCTGGCAGGCCACTTCCTTTGTGAGATCGTCCTGGGTCGGCCCCAGCCCTCCTGTTGTAAGTATGATGTCGCAGTCCTCGAAGGCGAGGTTTATCATATCCTCCACTCTTTTGGGATTGTCTCCTACAGTATAATGATACATAACGTCGAAGCCCATGATATTCAGCTGCTGTGAAAGATATACCGTATTTGTGTTTGTTATCTGGCCGAAGAGAAGCTCTGTACCTACGCTTAAAATCGCTGCTTTCATATAATACCTTCCTTTATCCGTGATAATATATTGAATATAATTTATTTATATGCATGACAGACGTTTCCTTCGCTTACATCGAAAAAAGCTGTCTGTTCTTTATTATATACTCCACTCCCGAAACTATGGTCATTATCAGCGCTATCCACAGGAACACCATATCAGCCGGTACGTTGACGCTCAGGAGGCTGAAAGGCCAGTTTTCCAGGATAAGCAGAGGTATTGCTATCATCTGAGTTACGGTCTTTATCTTTCCCGTAGTGCCCGCGGCTATGACTGTCCCCTGAGCTGCGGCCACCTGTCTCATTCCAGTTATTATAAACTCTCTTCCCAGTATTACTATCACCATCCATCCGGCCACGTCTCCCGCCTGTACCAGACACACCAGCGCCGACATTACAAGCAGCTTGTCTGCAAGAGGGTCCATCAGCTTTCCGAAATTTGTGACAAGGTTGTATTTTCTCGCTATCTTTCCGTCCAGCATATCCGTAAATGCAGCCAGAATGAATATTACGGCAGCTGCGTATCTGTAGTCCATTATAAACACTATTATGAACACAGGTATCGCCAGTACCCTCCCTATGGTAAGCTTATTTGGCAAGTTCATTCCCATCCTCCGTTCTTCCCGCTAAATCGTAATCAAAAGCATCCGTTATCATTACATGGACCATATCGCCCGGCCTTAAATGTCTCTCCGATGTGAATATTACCGAGTTGTCGACCTCAGGAGCATCGTAAGCTGTTCTTCCCACATATGAGCCGTCGTCTTCAGAGCCCTCCACGAGCACCTCCATGACTCTTCCTTTCTTTTTCTCGTTTATTTCCCTGGAAATATCCATCTGGATCCTCATTACCGCATCGGCTCTTGAGGCTTTCACTTCCTCATCCACCTGATCGTCCATATCTCCCGCAGCAGTCCCTTCCTCTCTGGAATAGGCAAAAACCCCCAGACGCTCAAATCTTGTGTCTTCCACAAAATCCAGAAGCTCTTCGAAATCCTGTTCACTTTCCCCCGGGAATCCCGTTATGAGGGTGGTCCTTATATGTATGTCCGGCATGGCCGCACGCAGCCTCTTTATCGTTTTTCTTATGGATTCTCCTGTGGATCTCCTGTTCATGGCCGCGAGCACGTTGTCGGAAACGTGCTGTATCGGTATATCTATGTATTTGCAGATCTTATCCTCTGAAGCCATTACCTCTGTCAGCTCTTCTGTTATCTTATCCTCATAACAGTACATGAGGCGTATCCATCTCACGCCGTCCACACCGCACAGCCTTCTGAGCAGTTCGGGAAGCATGAGCTCTCCGTATATATCCTCTCCGTACTGGGTCACATCCTGAGCTATCAGTATCAGCTCCCGGCATCCCGCTGCGGCCAGCTCCCGGGCTTCATCCAGTATATGCTCCATCGGCCTGCTCCTGTATGATCCTCTTATGCCCGGTATAACGCAGTAGGCGCAGCAGTTGTCACATCCTTCCGCTATCCTCAGCGTCATGGAATACGGGTTTTCAGGCAGCTTTCTTGCGGAAAATTCCTCAAAGGCTTCCGGATGCGGACTGAATATCCTCTTCCGTTCTCCTTTCTCTGATCCTTTCAGCGCTCCGGGGAGAGCCTCATAATCGTTCACGCCCAGAAAAATGTCCACTTCCGGCATCTCTTTATAAAGCTCGTCTGCATAGCGCTGCGAAAGGCAGCCTGACACCGCCAGTATCATATCCTCCTTCTGCTCCTTCAGCCTGATCATGTCGAATATCCTGTCTATGGACTCCTTCTTGGCATCGTTTATGAACCCGCATGTATTGACCAGTACCGCATCGGCCTCCCACGGATCGTTTGTCGCCGTAATCCCCGACATTTCACATATCCCTGCCGCTGCCTCCGAATCGTTGAAGTTCTTCGGACAGCCCAGAGTTTCTATATAGATCTTCATTCCTTCATTTCTCCTCTTCGCTGTCCTTCATGTTCATGAGATCCTCCTCTGTTATGAGCACGTGTCTCGGCTTGCTTCCGTCAGGAGGCCCCACGATCTGCCTTTCCTCCATCATGTCTATGATCCGCGCGGCTCTGTTGTAGCCTATCCTGAACCGTCTCTGCAGCATGGATACCGAAGCCTGCTGCGACTGGACGACCAGCTCTATGGCATCCGGCAGCAGCTCATCCGTATCCTCCTGTCTGCTTCCTCCCTCAGGAGATGAATTGGCTTTTTCTATGGAATCCATCACGTCTCCCGAATATTCCACATCTTCGGCCTGTTCCTTCACAAATTCTATTACCCTGTGCACCTCCGTGTCGGATATGAAAGTCCCCTGGACTCTGAGCGGCTTGCCGCTCCCCAGCGGATTGAACAGCATATCTCCCTTGCCCACCAGCTTTTCAGCGCCGGACATATCCAGTATTGTCCTGGAATCAAACTGTGACGATACAGCGAATGCTATCCTTGACGGTATATTGGCCTTTATGACTCCTGTTATGACGTCTACGGACGGTCTCTGCGTAGCTACTATCAGATGCATCCCCGCGGCTCTCGCCTTCTGAGCCAGCCTGCATATGGACTCCTCCACCTGAGAAGGCGCCGCCATCATAAGATCAGCCAGCTCGTCTATTATTATGACGACCTGCGGCATCACCATGTCTTCTTCGCCTCTTCCGCTTACAGTCCTGTTGTAGCCGGAAAGCTCCCTGACGCCTTCCTCTGCGAACTTTCTGTATCGCTCGTCCATTTCGGCAACAGCCCAGTTGAGAGCTGCCGCAGCCTTTGCCGGCTCTGTCACAACAGGTATGAGAAGGTGAGGTATACCGTTATAATTGGACAGCTCCACCACCTTTGGATCTATGAGGACCAGCTTCACTTCATCCGGCCTTGCCTTATACAATATGCTGGTTATTATGCTGTTTATACATACGCTCTTTCCCGATCCCGTCGATCCCGCTATGAGAAGATGAGGCATTGACTTGAGATCAGCCACCACGGCGTTGCCAGATATGTCTCGTCCAACCGCGAAGCTTATCTTTGACGCAGCGTTCCTGAACGCCATGGAGTCTATTATCTCCCTTATGGTGACCATGTTTACCCTGTCGTTTTCTATCTCTATACCTACTGCCGGCTTTCCCGGTATAGGCGCTTCTATCCTTATGCTTCTGGCCTCCATGTTCAGAGCTATATCGTCCGCAAGATTCACTATGCCCTTTACCTTGACGCCGCTGCTCGGATGCACCTCGTACCTTGTCACTGCCGGTCCCTGTGAAACATTTGTTACCCTTGCGTCTATATTGAAGCTGTGCAGCGTCTCCTCCAGCTTCTCTGCCTTTGCCTTCAGCTCCTTCTCATCATTCGATCCTCCGGCAGGCTGCTTCCCCTTTGTGAGAAGGCTGACGGGAGGGAACCTGTAGCTCTCTGCGGATGTGACGTTAGCGTTGAAATCCTCTTCCTTCAACATGCTCTTTCTGGCCTCTTCCTTTGTGAGCTTTTCCTCTATGGCCTTAGGCGAGAATCCGCCTGTTATTATCGGCTCGTTTATGACAGCCTCAGCATCAGGTGAAAGCTCTCCGCGCGCGCTTTCCCTCTCCGGGCTTTCCGCGCCCGTCTCTTCCTTCATGTATCCAAGTATCTTCCTCTGACCTTCTGTCATGGATCCGGGGCTTTCCTCAGCAGCCTCGTGCTGAGGCTGAAAACGCCTGGCATCCATATGTCTGGCTTTTTCCTCCTGCTTCTGCGCCTTCTGTATGCGCCGCATCTCCCTGTCTTCTGATCTTTTTTTCTTTTTTTCCTTTATTTTTTCCAGGAACCTCGATACAGGAGTGTTCATTAAAAGCAGCAGGCATATTATTATTACCACCATCGACATTATATAAAGCCCCGGCAGGCCTATGAGTCTGACTATCCAGCCGCCTGCAACCATGCCGAACACGCCTCCGTCATCGAGTATCATGCCGTTGTTGTAATATACGGATACCTTGCTGAGCCCTGACCCTATTATCCTCGGATCTATATATCTTCCCGCGTTTATAAATACCGTCATCAGGAATATTATCGCCAGAAGCACTGCGGATTTAACACCGGTATGTATGGTTTTTTTCGCGAACAGCAATATACCGTACACTATAAAGTAGTACGGCAGTATATAGGCGGCGAATCCGAAGCATCCTTTAAAAAACTGCGACAGTCCGGTGCCGAGAGCACCGGCTGCCGATGTCTGGAAAGCTATTGTCAGAAACACGCCGGCAGCTATGATTATTATGGAGACTATCTCGTCTCTTACCCGTTCGTTTGTCTTGGCTGCCTTTTCGACGCCTTTTTTCCTTCCGGGATGTCCGGCAGTCCTTTTCCTCGCCGTACCGGTTCTCTTTGCCGCGCTTTTAGCGGTCTTTCGTCCTGTATTGGCCATCTTCAACCTCTTTTACGCCATGACCAGCGCATATGTCAGGACAAACAGCCCCAACGCCCATGTATATACGGAAAACCCTATCAGCTTTCTGTTTGAAACCAGCTTTATCATGGCCTTTATGGCAAAAAGTCCCGACAGAGCCGAAACTATAACGCCTGCAGCCACAGGCCCCACGGATGCCATATCCATCCCTCCGGCAAAAGCGTCCGGCGCCTCTACTATGACTGAGCCCATTATGGACGGTATCGATATGAGGAACGCGAACTTCACGGCAAATTCCTTATTGAGTCCGGACACAAGACCTCCGAAAAGTGTCGAGCCCGATCTTGAGATTCCGGGCCATATGGCCACGCCCTGCATCAGTCCCACGAAAAACGCGTTTCTGAATTTCATTTCCTTTATTGACTTGTTGTTTTTCCCCATTACGTCCGCTATCCTAAGTATGGTTCCCGTTATGAGAAGACCTGCTCCTATCGCTGTGAGCGACAGGTACATGGCTGAGAAGAAATCGCTCAGAAGAAGCCCTATTATGCCTGTCGGTATGGTCGCCACTATTATCATGAATCCCAGCTTCCTCGTGGGATTGGCGCTGACTCTGAGTCCCTTGCCCGTAAATATGTCCTTTATTACAGCTCCCAGCTCTTTGACGAGAGCCACTATATCCTTCCAGTATACGATGAATACCGAGATCAGCGTGCCGAAATGAAGCAGCACCGCAAACGGCAACACCTTTGTCTCGTCTATACCGAAAAAGTACTGCAAAAGCGCCAGATGGCCGGAACTGCTTATAGGCAGGAACTCCGAAAGTCCCTGTGCCAAACCCAATATCACCGCTTCCAAATATGTCATATCAAAATCCTCCGTGCGTTTTTTCCATACGTATTAGATTATACCACAATCCTGCCGCTTCCTTCAAATATTATCACCGGCCATTTTTCCGTATGCTCCTTCACCCTTTCCCTGACAGCATCCGTCACCTCAGGATCCGTTCCTTCTCTGCTGCTCAGCCATACCGCCCTGGCTCCGGCCCCGGCCATCCTTTCGGCAAAATCCTCCGATGAAATCATCTCAGCCTCCTCGCCGCTGTAGCGTCCCGCAGCGCCGAACAGCACTTTTCTGTCCCTAAGCCGCGCCATAGCCTCTTCGGCTCTTTCTTCTTCAAGATCTATCACAGGGATCACGTTTTCAGCCTCAAGTATACGTCCGCATACATCCTCATCGACCAGTTCCCCCTTCAAAAAAGCCGCAAGTATGCAGCCCGGATATTTTTTCGCCAGATCGAAAACAGGCTCTGCGCTGAGCTGATTTCCCTCAGGCCTTACAAGAAGCATGAACTTCCCCTGTCCTGTCTTCACATTCGCGTCTTCCGCTTTGCCTTCTCCGCTTATCCTTATCTCGGCCCACGGTATATCCCCTCCGAGACCCGAGCTGTTTGCCATGATGTTTTCAAATATCCTGTTTCTTATTCTCCCGTCAACATCGGTCCACAGACTGAGAAGCAGCCTGTACCACCCGCTCTGTCTGTTTCCCAGTCTCTCCTTTATCTTATCGATCCCCGGCACTCCCATTTTCTCCGCAGCATCGCCTGACTGTATCATATCTATAAGCCGCGGCAGGTTGTTTTCCGGATCCCTGTCAACATATGACAGCACCTGCTTTACGGCGAACAGTTTCATCTGTTCCATCATCGAAAGTTTTGCCATGACCTGCCTCCTTTTTTACAAAATCAAAAATATCTTATACTCCTTTATCACTCATGTCAATGATGGGCATCTAAAAATATTTCCCATCCCTCTTTACATGGGGATATCCCAGGTAGTATAATGCTTTGTAAGCGCACGTACAGCGGTATTTCAATGTTTCCCGTTCCTGAACGGACCGACATATACATAACGTGGGATAATAATATACACAGGAGGTCATTATCATGAAAAGAAAGCCCAACATAGCGGTAGTGGGAGCCACGGGCGTGGTTGGCTCCACATTTCTCAAAGTACTTGAGGAAAGGGATTTTCCCTTTGAAAATATCTATATGATGGCATCAGCCAAATCAGCAGGCAAGAAGCTGACATTCAAAGGCAGAGAATATACTGTGGAAGAGCTCAACGAGCATTCCTTCGACAAGCCTATAGATATAGCCCTCTTTTCCGCAGGAGGATCCACAAGCGCCAAATACGCTCCCATAGCGGCCAGTCACGGCGTTACTGTAGTGGACAACAGCAGCCAGTGGAGGATGGATGAAAACGTTCCCCTGGTAGTGCCTGAAGTAAATCCTCAGGACATAAGCTGGAACAAGGGTATAATAGCCAACCCCAACTGTTCCACCATACAGGCAATGGTGGCGCTCAAGCCCCTTCAGGACAAATACGGCATAAAGAGGGTAATCTACTCAACATACCAGGCTGTCTCAGGCTCAGGCGTAAAAGGCATAAACGACCTTAAGAACGGTCTCGCGGGAAAAGACGATCAGCTCCAGGCCTATGCCCACCCTATAGCAGGCAACTGTCTTCCTCACATAGACGTTTTCACGGATAACGGATATACAAAGGAAGAGATGAAGATGATAAACGAGACCCACAAGATACTGGGCGACGACGACATCAAGGTAACCGCAACGACTGTCAGGGTTCCTGTCTTCGACTCCCACAGCGAATCCATAAACGTTGAGCTGGAGAAGCCTTTTGAACTTGAGGATGTGAGAAAGCTCTTCGAGGAATCGCCGGGCATAGTTGTCCAGGATGATGTTAAGAACAACGTCTACCCTCTCGCAAGAGACGCCGCCGGAACAGACGAAGTATATATAGGAAGGATCAGAAGAGACTTTTCCGTTGACAACGGCCTCAACATATGGGTCGTTGCAGACAATATAAGAAAGGGAGCAGCCACAAACGCCGTACAGATAGCGGAGCAGCTCCTTAAGGAAATGGACGACTGACATGAGACAGTGCATGGATTCCGAAAACCTTCACAGAA
Source organism: Bacillota bacterium (assembly GCA_963929955.1). Classification (GTDB taxonomy): domain Bacteria; phylum Bacillota; class Clostridia; order Peptostreptococcales; family Anaerovoracaceae; genus Lentihominibacter. Next base: position 513 of record CAWVKQ010000062.1, on the reverse strand, counting down.
GGCTCAAAAAGATCGTAGGGCAGGTCCAGGCCATAGACAGGATGGTGGACGAGGACGTACCCTGCGAGGATGTGCTCGCGCAGATAAACGCCGCCAAATCGGCCCTTCACAAAGCGGGACAGGTGATCCTTGAAGGCCATATAAAGCACTGCGTGCGCGACGGAATAGAGCATGGGGATCCCGATAAGACCATCGAGGATTTTACGAAAGCCGTGGAGCGTTTCGCCAACATGAAATAAGATCACAGCAGAAAGCAGTGAAAGAGCAAGTCGATCTTCAGCTCTCACTGCTTTTTTCTTTTATCCATTGACAACCTAGACCCCTATAGGTATAATCAAAGTGACTTATAACTGTTTATTCTGACTTGCAGGAGGTTTGAAAATGGAAAAAGCCATAAAAAAGCTGGAAGCGTTTCTCGAGCTCGGTGGAACAAAGAAGGAAATAGCCCTTCTCATAATATCAGGGCTTTCTCTTCTTGCCAGCATATTCGATCTTATCCCCATGCCCTTCGAT
>CAWVKQ010000061.1:0-9836 GCA_963929955.1 Bacillota bacterium | reverse complement strand
GTGTTACCGCATGCGCAAGTTACTTTACATTCCTTATACTCAGGATGGATTCCTTTTTTCATGCTAATCACCTCTTTCCTGCTCAGGCTTACCACCTTTGCATAATTACTGCTTGAATCTGCAGCCTATAAAGCATATCACATATCACTGCTGAACACAAGCTTTTTTTGACCGGCCGCTTCAAAGCCGCAGCCGCGCCGCCGGATATCAAAGCCCCGGGATCTCCACTCTGTCCAGTATCCCCGAAATCTTAGCCAGTATCATACCGTAATTTGTTATCGGTACTCCGGCACGGGCAGCGGCGTATATCCTGTTCATGACATGCTTTCTGTTGAACATGCATGCCCCGCAGTGTATTACCATGTCAAATCCGGAAAGCTCTTCGTCCTTCGGAAAATCTCCGCCGCGAACATGGACGATCTTAATGTTTTCCCCAAGCCGCTCACGCAGAAGAGCCGGTATCTTCACTGTGCCCACGTCCTCTGAAAGCGGAGGATGAGTACAGGCTTCGGCTATGAGTATCCTTGATTTTTCAGTCATATCGTCTAATGCCAATGCCCCTTTGGCAAGGATTGGCGCATCTCCTTTATATGCTGCGAATAAAATGGAAAATGAGGTCAGAGGCACGCCCTCCGGCTTGCTTTGCCATACTGTATCAAAGCACTGGGAGTCTGTTATTATCAGATCCGGCTCCCGGCAGAGAGAGCTGAGCGCATTGCCGAAATTTTCAGCTCCTGTGGATACGGCCACAGCCCTTTTGTCCAGCAGCTCCCTGAGGGTCTGGGCCTGAGGCAGTATCAGCCTCCCCTTTGGAGCCTGTATATCCTGAGGCATGACAAGCAGCACAAGGCTCCCTTCTTTCACCATAGATCCAAGAAGCCCTTCCCCTTCCTCCATATCATCAGCCACACCGGCCACTGCTTCTCTGAGCTCCTCAAGCCCCGTTTTCCCAAAAGCGCTCGTAAAGACAGCGGGCAGCGATCCGAAAGCCTCTTTCGCATTGGATTTTGCAGCCTCCATCCCGGCAGCATCCTCTCCGCCATCCCATTTGCTCACAGCTATTATCACGGGGATATCTCTGCTCTTCATCATATCAAGCCACTTTATTTCACAGGAGAGCTCCGATCCGCCCTTTTTCATGCGGCTGCCCTCTATGACGATGATCCCTATGTCTGTCCTTTGGAGTATATCTTCCGTCCTTCTGACCCGCAGGCTCCCCAGCTCCCCCTCATCGTCAAATCCCGCAGTATCCATGAATACCACAGGTCCCGCAGGCGGCAGCTCCATAGCTTTGAGCACAGGATCCGTGGTCGTTCCCGGAGCATCGGAGACAAGCGCGATATCCTGGCCTGTAACAGCGTTTATGAGAGATGATTTACCGCTGTTCCTTCTTCCGAATATACCTATATGTATCCTTTCGCCTCTCGGCGTTTTATCAAGACTCATCCTTCAGGCCTCCTCTCCGGAACATCAGAATCTGAAATCACGGCTTCCATCCTCCATATCCTCAAGCCTTTCCCTTACGATCCGTCTCACTTTGTCGGAAGGTATCCTTTCCATGCTGTCCTCTATGAGCTTCAGTCCTTTTTCCCGCGTCTCTTCAGCAGCGTAATCCTCCAGATATTCCTTCAAGGTCATAAGAGCGTTCGGCTGGCATATATCGGCTATCTGTCCCGATTTGACAAGGCTCATGAACCGGTCTCCCGTCCTTCCCTCTCTGTAGCAGGCTGTACAGAAGCTGGGAACGCATCCGAGATCTATGAGCCAGCTAACCACCTGATCCAGCGTCCTCCTGTCGCTTACGTCGAACTGAGCGGAATTATCCTCTTCGGCTTCCTCTTCAACATATCCTCCCACGCTTGTGCGGCTTCCTCCCGATATCTGCGAAACTCCGATCTTCACTGCCTCAGCCCGCATGTCTTCGCTCTCCCTTGTGGACATTATTATGCCTGTATACGGCGCGGCGATCCTGAGCACAGCTATTATTTTCCTGAATATATCGTCCGGGACTCCGTTGTCGAATGCACCCGGGTCTATATCGTCAGCCGGTCGGACCCTTGGCACGCTTATGGTATGCGGCCCGCATCCGAACACAGCCTCCAGATGCTCCGCATGCATGAGCAGGCCCGTAAAATCATACTTATACATATTCAGTCCAAAAAGCACTCCGCAGCCCACATCGTCTATCCCTGCCTCCATGGCTCTGTCCATGGCTTCGGTATGATAGGCGTAATCGCTCTTTGGTCCCCACGGATGAAGGCTTTCGTAAGCCTCCCTGTTATATGTCTCCTGAAAAAGTATATATGTGCCGATACCGGCTTCCTTCAGCTTTCTGTAATTTTCCTCCGTTGTCGCCGCTATGTTGACGTTGACGCGTCTTATGGCTCCGTTCTCATGCTTTATGCTGTAAATGGTCTTTATGCTTTCCAGTATGTATTCTATGGGATTGTTATGCGGATCTTCCCCAGCCTCCAGGGCAAGGCGCTTGTGCCCCATGTCCTGAAGAGCCGTCACCTCAGCTCTTATTTCATCCTGAGTGAGCTTTTTCCTTCTTATATGCCTGTTCTGTCCGTGATACGGACAGTATACGCACCCGTTCACGCAGTAATTGGAAAGATACAGAGGCGCGAACATCACTATCCTGCTTCCGTAGAATCTCTCCTTTATCTCTCCTGCCAGGCTGAATATCCTCTCCTCCGCTCCCCTGTCTCCGCATTCGAGAAGCAGGGCTGCTTCTCTGTGAGTAAGGCCTCCGCAGTCCGCCGCCCTGTCCAGTATGCTGTTTACAAGCTCGATGTTTTCTCTGTTCTCCTCAGCCCATTTCAGGGTGTCCGTGATCTCTCCATGATTTATAAATTCATCAGCTTTTCGTGATCTGACATCGTATTTTATCATATGCTCCTCCATTCTCTCACAGAGGCTTTCGGCCAAAGCTTCTTATGAGCTTCTCAAGCTCCTGCCTGTCCTCCCTTATCCTTGTCTTCGATGTCTTCATCGGGTATATCTCATAGTATTTCCCGTATTTGTCCGGCGTTGCTTTTTTCATAACCACATTGGCTCCAAAGGCAAAAGGATCCTCCCCCTCAGGGCCTGTCCTTCCCTCTTTTGCGCCCGAAACAGCCGACAGAGCCGTTGTCACCGGGATATCAGCCTCCGGCAGCAGTATGCGGGCCAGCGCCACTGCCCTCCTGGCTGTTTCAGCCTTTCCCGGATCGCATTTCCCAAGGGGCGTGCCGGGGTTCGGGATAAACGGGCCTATGCCGGCCATATGGCATCCGAGACGTTTTAAAAGCAGAAGATCCTCTGCAAGCATTTTTGGAGTCTGCCCGGGAAGGCCTGTCATAAACCCGCTCCCTGTAACATAGCCCAGTTCCTTTAAGCTCTCAAGGCATCCGATGCGCTCCCTGAGACTCCCCTCCGGATGAAGGCTGCCGTAAAGCGCTTCATCGGCAGTCTCGTGCTTCAAAAGATATCTGTCAGCTCCACTGTCTTTTAAAAACGCGTAATCTTCCCTGCTCATTTCTCCGCAGCTCAGCGTAACAGCCGGATGCGAACCGTCATGGAGCGTCAGCTTTTTTATATCTCCTACCAGCTCTCCCAGCGCCTCCACAGAGCATTCCCGGACCTCCCCCGACTGGAGCACTATGGTCCTGTAGCCTGCATCTACCGCCTCCTTCGCGGTCTCCTCCGTTTCCTCCTTACTCATCCTGAATCTTTTCAGGGAGCTGTTTTCCTTTCTCAGTCCGCAGTAAAGGCAGTTCCTTCCGCACATGTTGGAAAATTCTATTATGGCTCTGAGGTGGACGGTATCGCCCTTGTTCTTCCTTCTTATCCTGTCCGCCGTCTCATATACGGGCGAAAAATCCTCAAGCGCAAAAAGCTCCGCCAGCCTTTCCGCTTTCAGAGCTTCCGATCTTTCGTCCATATGATTTTTATATTCCGTCAGGCTCTCGATCAGCCCTTCAATATTATACACCGGTATGTCACCTGCCCTTCCGGGGTCATTTCAGCCTGCACTTTACAACGCGGTCCTTTCCCGGAAGGTCTCTTATAACCTCTGCCGCCGTGTACTTTCCCGAATCCTTCAGCATCTTTCTCAGATCTTCTCCCTGATCATGGCCTATCTCCATCAGCAGGAATCCGCCCTCCTTAAGATGCTCAGCCGCATGCTCTGTTATTATCCTGTAAAACTTCAGCCCGTCTCTTCCTCCGTCAAGGGCAGAAAGCGGTTCATGCTTTTTTATCTCGTCCTGAAGTATGGATATCATATTTGTCTTTATGTAGGGAGGGTTCGTAACTATCATATCGAACTTCCTGTCGCCTGCCGCCGCGAACATATCTCCCTGTATGAATCTGACCTTTGTCCTTAAGGCTCTGGCATTCTCCTCAGCCAGCTTTATCGCTTCCCGGCTTATATCCGTTGCCACCACTCTTACATTTGAAAATATCTTTGCCAGAGATATACCTATGGCGCCGCTCCCGCAGCACAGATCCAGTATCTCCCATTCTCTGGCGCCCCTTAGCTTTTCCATGAATGTGAGCTTTTCCCTGGGAGTTTCCTGTATGATCTTCGCAGCCTCGGAAACGAGAGTTTCCGTGTCCTGTCTCGGTATCAGCACATCCGGGCTCACCTTGAATGTGTGCCCCATGAATTCCTGAACCCCTGTTATATGCTGCAAAGGTATCCTTGAAGCCCTTTTTTCTATGAGCTCCATATACTTTTCCTCTGTCTCGCTGTCAACTTCCTCTTCTGCCTTTAAAAACAAAGTCACCTTATCCATCCCTGTCAAGAAGCAGAACAGCTCCTCGGCATCTATTTTGGGATCCATGCAAAAGGCTTTTGAAAGCCTGTATTCTCCTTCCTTAACAAGTATTCTCGTCTTCATCTGTCGTCTCTTCCTTCTTTATTATCCTGGTCCCTGCCGGCCTGTCATCAAGGACCGCCTCTACAGCGGCAATGGCTACTTCAAGCTGCTCCCTGTCAGGCTCCTTTGTAGTTATCTTCTGAAGATAAAGCCCCGGAAGGCTCAGTATCTTCACCACAGCGCTGTCGCTCCTCCCCGCCCAGCGAAGAAGCTCGTACGAAAGCCCCGCTATCAGGGGGAGCACAAGGAGTCTTGACGCTATCCTCAGTATGAGATCAGGCCATCCCATGAGAAAATGGAGGGCAAAGGCTATTATAAACACGAACATGAGAAAGCTGGTCCCGCACCTTGGGTGCAGCGTCGAAAACTCGGCGCAGTTTTCGGGAGTCAGCTCCCTGCCGTTTTCAAAGCAGTGGATCGTCTTATGCTCGGCTCCGTGAAACTGAAAAACCCTCTTTATCTCACCTACATACGATATGGCCCATACATATGCCACAAAGAGTATTATTCTGAATACTCCTTCCGCGAAATTGAGCCAGAATATACTGTCTGTAAAAAGCTTCATGATGCTCACCACACCTGTCGGAAGTATCATGAACACTCCTATGGTAAAAGCCAGAGCCATCACAACGGATGCATACATCATCACATTCCAGGCTCCCTTTTCGCCAAACCTGTCATTGAGCCATTTTTCAAATCCGGATTCCTCGTATTCCCCCTCTTCACTGTCCTCCAGTATCTCCGCGGAATCCATGAGCATCTTAACCCCTGTCACCAGCGAGATCACAAATGTCACCACTCCGCGCACTACAGGGATCTTTGCCCACTTACCCTGAGTCTTCGTCCTGTCGGTCTCGACTCTTATATCGCCGTTGGGGAGCCTTACGGCCAGAGCCGTCTTCTTCTCCCCCTTCATCATTATTCCTTCCATGACCGCCTGACCGCCCATTTTGGTAGGACAGGCATCTTTAAGAAAAATCCTGCTCAGATCCATCGCTACCCCTCAAGTCTGATCTTTTTTATTACCTCTATGAACGTTTTATTGTCCTTTGTATGAGCCAGATTATCGAGGATCATCTCCGTAACCTCCTGGGTATCCCTGCTCCCAAGAGCTCTTCTCATGTACCATATGGCTTCCAGCTCATCCTGGTTCATCAGCAGATCCTCTCTTCTTGTGCCTGATTTATTTAAGTTTATGGCCGGGAATATCCTCTTTTCCGACAACCTCCTGTCAAGATGAAGCTCCATGTTTCCCGTGCCCTTGAATTCCTCGAATATGAGATCATCCATCCTGCTGCCCGTCTCCACGAGGGCTGTTGCCAGTATGGTGATGCTTCCCCCCTCCTCAAGTTTTCTTGCTGCTCCGAAAAACTTCTTCGGCTTGTGGAGCGCTCCCGGGTCAAATCCTCCGGAAAGAGTTTTTCCCGAAGCCGGCACGACAAGATTGTACGCTCTTGCCAGCCTTGTGATGCTGTCCAGAAGGACAACAACGTCCCTTTTGTGCTCCGCCAGCCTCTGGGCTCTTGCCAGGACCATTTCCGCCACCTTTACGTGATGCTGCGGCAGCTCGTCGAATGTGGAATATATTACTTCCCCTCCCTTGAGGCTGCGCTTCATATCCGTTACTTCTTCAGGCCTTTCATCCACCAGAAGCACTATCATCTCAACGTCCGGATAGTTCTTCTCGATGCTGTTTGCCATCTTCTTGAGGAGCACCGTCTTCCCTGCCTTTGGAGGAGCAACTATGAGGCCCCTCTGTCCTTTTCCTATTGGCGCCACAAGATCTATGAGCCTGAGGGAAAGATCCCTTCCGTCCTCAAGTATGAATCTTTCGTTGGGGAATATAGGGGTCAGGGATTCAAAATCCCTTCTCTTTATGGCTATTCCCGGCTCATCGTCGTTGACGGTTATAACATAGAGCAGGGCTCCGAACTTATCGCCGTCATTGGGCTTTCTGCATATGCCCCTTATCTTGTCGCCTGTTTTAAGATTGAACCGCCTTATCTGAGCAGGCGCCACATATATGTCCTTTTCGCTGGTGAGAAAATTGTTGAACCTGAGGAAACCGAACCCGCCGTCCGCAAGCTCTAGTATCCCCTCGACTTCGAACCTGTCGTCTCTGTCAGGTACGACCTTGCCCTTGTGCTTTTCTTTTTTCTCGTCTTTTGGAGCAGCCTCATGGGATTCGTGTGATCCCTCCGCTTCCTTTCCGGCTTCGCCTTCTTCCGCTTTAGACATTATGGCTTCTATAAGCTCTGCCTTTTTGAGCTTTTCACACCCGTCTATGGAAAAAACCTTTGCCATCTCTTTAAGCTCGGCAACCTTTTTCCCCTTTAAAGCCTTCTCTTCCTTTGCCCTGTCAAACATAGACCTCTGTATTCCTTTCCAAATTCAAAATTATAAAATCATTATTTTATTACGGGAATCGATCTGAACAGATATATCCTGAACGGACTGAGATATTTACTGAATCTACATCATCTATAATATACACCTATTTCACCCGGCGCACAACACAAATCTGAGCGGTGAACTACTCGGCAATAAATTACCGAGCTTCCTGCTTCAACCACTACTGCGTTGATTACAATGTAGTCAACGTCTTACACAATGTCCACAGGCGTTAAGTTCGGGCTGTTCCATCCCTACTGTATATATTCAGCTATGCCACGCCGGAAAGGATTTTAAGACCTTCTTTCAATATGTTTGCGGCAGCATTTATATCACGGTTGTGATGAGAACCGCAGTTCGGACAATCCCAGTTGCGGATACTGAGGTCCTTTACGAGAGTATTTTGATATCCGCAGCAGGAGCAGATCTGTGATGACGGATACCATTTGTCCACCTTAACGAGGTATTTGTTTCTGTCGGAAAGCTTGTACTCAAGCAAGGTAAGAAACATGCCATACCCGTTATCAAGAGTGGCTTTTCCGTTACCAAAGCCTTTGTTTGACATAGAGCGCATGTTAAGATCCTCGACGCACACAACATCATACCGATTGGCTATCTCGGTAGAGAGTTTATGTAGATTATCGAGTCTTTGATTTGCAATATGCCGATGGATTTTGTTGACCTTTGCAATCTGCTTCAGGTAGTTTTGAGATTTCAGCGCACCTTTTTCTGAGCCGACCATCCGTGACAGCCTTCTCTGCTCCCTTGCGAGCTTTTTCTGGCTCTCGCGATAGTATTTATGATTGCTTCCGGTATTACCGTTGCTGTCTACAAACAGGCCATCAGAGGCATAGTCAAGTCCAATGGCGTTACTGATATTCGCAGTATAAAGACTTTCAGGGCTGTCATATTCAAACAACACAGAGACATAGTATTTTCCATCGCCTGTCCGTGAGACAGTAGCAGACTTAATAGTCCAGTCAGAACCGGGCAGCCTATGCAGCTTTGCTTTAATGGATCCGATCTTAGGAAGCCTGACTGATTTATCTCCGACAGCTATGTTATTGGAGCCCTTGATGCGTTTTGATGTGTATGAGCCGGAAGTTTTCTTCTTGTGAAACTTAGGAAAGCCTGCTCGCTTTGCAAAGAAATTGGTAAAGGCAGCTGCAAGAGCATCGTTGGCAGAAGTAAGTGCGGTAGCATCCACTTCTGATAACCAGGGATATTCACGCTTAAGATCTGTCAGCAGATAGTTGAACTTGTTCCTTGAGCAAAGTTTATCACCTTTTGCATGGGCTTCCCTGCTTGCTTCAAGCATATGGTTATAGACGAAACGAGAGCAGCCAAAAGTACGGGCAATAAGATCCTTTTGCTCGTCAGTCGGATATATTCTGTACTTTATGGCTCTGTGAGTTAAGCTCATTACGTCTTTCCTTTCGTCTTTGATCATCAATGTACCTGGCGACGGCATCAGCATTGGTTGTTCCGATAGATTCTACAAAGTAACTCGGCGACCAGATATGCCTGTCACGCGGGTCCCAGTAGAAACTTTTAAGCTCCGGATGCCGTCTGAACAACCTGAAGGAACTCGTACCCTTAAGGCATTTTACGATAACTGTTACGGACAGTTTCGGCGGTGCCGAAACAAGAAGATGGATATGGTCATCCAACCCAATTTCGATATGCTCAATGGCAAAGCCGTTCTCATTGGCAATATCGTGAAGGATTTGTTTTATCTCATCTTCGAGAGCTGGAGTCATCCATTTATTGCGATACTTCGTTCCCCAGATGATGTGATAGTTAATATTGTAGACGCAGGTTCTACCATGTGTATATTTTGAGTTATTTCTATTCATAAGATTATTATACTATATATCATTACCTTATGCTATATTTTATTACTAAAATAGGGCGTTCATCTCGGCTTTGAAAAACCGAGTTTCCTCGCCCTGATATTAAAAAGAGCCTCTCTCCTTATGAAAAGAGACTCCTTATCCACGCTCACGAGCTTTGACTCCCGAGGGAAGGTCCGCTTCATTTTACCTTATCCTCCGCCTTCTTACAATGAGGCCTGCCGCCACGGCTGCCGAAGCCAGAAGTAAAATTCCCCATAAAACCGGATCAAAGTCGTCTCCTGTAGGTGTTCCCGTGCCGTTTTCCCCTTCTTCCGACGGCGCCGTCTTCACAGGCTCCCAGATAGCCTTATACTGTCTGTCTCCGTAGGAGCCCTTTCCTATTGTTACTTCTTTCTCCGGATCATCACCATTGGAGCCGGTCCAGCCCAGAAATTCATAGCCCACACGCTCAGGCGCTGTCAAAGTGAAGTCATCCGTCTCCACAGTATATGCGATCGGGTTGGCATCCTCTTCAACAGTTCCGCCTGCAAGGTCGTATTCTATGACATATTCCACAGGTTCCCAGATAGCCTTGAACTCCTGATCGTCTCTCACCTTGTACTCGTGTGCCGGATTATATTTGTTCCCGCTTTTGTCTTCCCAGAATTCGAAGGTGTAGTGCTCTCTCGAAGGTGCATCAGGGATAATGACAGCGCTGTCATAATCTGCTTTTTTGGTGGCCGTA
>CAWVKQ010000060.1:0-18347 GCA_963929955.1 Bacillota bacterium | reverse complement strand
GAGATGCTTATGGTTGCAATGCTTTCGGGAGTAATAGTAAGTCACTATCTTGAGGTCATACACAGAAGGGAAAAGTACACTGTCACAGTCTTTATGGACAAGCTGGAGCATCTTTCGGAGCTGGATGCCGGAGAACTGCGGGAAATAGAGAAAAAGGTGAGAAAACTCAAGGAGACCATGTGAGAGATCTTCTGAATATCCGTATAAATTGACTTAAAGGTCAGTTATTGGTATACTTTATTGCATGAAAACGCAATTGCTGTAATTTATGTAAAAGAAGGGGGAATCTTTGTGCCGGTGGCGCTAAGCTTGATTTTAGTAGTTTTCTTTTTGTTCATGAACGCGTTTTTCGTTGTGGCGGAATTCGCATTGGTAAGGGTGAGAAAATCCCAGCTTCAGATAGCTGAGGAGGAAGGAAAGAGCGGAGCAAAGGCAGCTCTTCTCGTAGCAAACAATGTGAACGCCTATCTTTCCGCTTGTCAGCTCGGTATAACTCTGGCTTCGCTGGCTCTGGGCTGGCTGGGCGAGCCTGCCGTGTCGGAGCTGATACATCCCGCTCTCGAGGTCTTCGATCTGCCGGAATCGGCGGTTTCAGCCATAGCGATAGCGGTTGGATTCGCGCTCATAACAGCTCTGCATATAGTTGCCGGTGAGCTTATACCGAAATCGCTGGCAATTTTCTCAACGGACAGATACGCACGCCTTACCGCATCGCCTCTCGTGTGGTTCTACAGACTCACGGCGCCTATAATGTGGCTGTTCAACACCATTACAAACGGGGTCATGAAGATGCTGGGGCATGATATAGCCAACGAGCATGAGGTGTATACAGGCGAGGAGATACAGATACTCATAGATGAAAGCACGCAGAGCGGTCTCATAGATCCCAGGCAGAATGAGCTTGTGGACAATATATTCGAGCTGTACAGCAAAACGGTCGACTCCATAATGACTCCGAGGACGGACATGGAATGCTTTGATCTTACCGTTCCTTTCAGCGAGAACATGGAGATGATAAAAAGGTGCAAGTACACCAGATACCCGGTGTGCAGGGGAGATAAGGACCGCATAGAGGGCTTCATACATATAAAGGATCTTTACTGGAGCGATGAGGATATCAGCGGAACAGATTACGAAAAGCTGCCTGTAAGGGATATCGTTGCTGTGTCCGAAACCCTTTCCCTTGACCGTCTGCTGCAGATAATGCAGGACAAGGAAACGAAGTTTGCTCTCGTAGTTGACGAGTACGGCGGTACTGCGGGCATCGTCACATCCTCTGATATAATGTTCCAGATAGTGGGCAATGTGGATGATGATGAATACATACAGAGCGAGGATTCCGAAGTGGTGCCTTTAAGCTATGACAGATTCCTCATAGACGGGTCTCTGCCGGTCTCGGATGCTGTGGAGCTCATAGGCTTTGAGCCTGACGGCACAGATGAGTGCGAGACAGCGGCAGGACTCCTCCTGAATCTTTTTAACAGGATACCTAAGGAGGGCGACACCGTATCCACGGAGCACAGGAATACCAAAGTTACGTTCAGAGTAATGCATATGGAACGTCACAGGATAGATAAGATAGGCGTAAAGATCGAAAAGATCCATGAAGAGGAGCCTGAGGAGGAAAAGAGTGAGCGCTGATATAAAGGTGTTCCATGCCAATGATTCGGCTCTGTACTTTGAAGGGAAAGGGAAGAGAATACTGGTAGACGGCATATACGGAGGCGACATAAGAAATGGCGGGACAGTAAGAGATCTGGGCATGTCGAATATGCCGCGGGAATATTTTCGCATGATGATCCGGGGAAGCGGGATACTGAGTGATCCGGATATCCTGCTGTTTACCCATGACCATGCGGATCATTTCAACAGGGACATGACGTCCGAATACATGTCGTCTCACAGGAGGACGAGGATATTTCTCCCTGAAGACGGCATCAGCGATATCATGCCTGTAAGGAAGGATGACAGATACTGGGAGGCAAATGAGGAAGGCCTCAGGATCGGCATACTGTCAGCGGATCATCTGGATCTTACAAAGGACAAAAGCATGTACAGCGGCGTGGTGAGCAGAAGCTATATACTGGACTTCCGGGGCCGCCGCTTTATGGTATCGGGAGACAGCGTCCTGGATGAGAGCCTGCTTCGGGTAATGGAGAAAAACGATGCAGGATCCATAGACTGCATATTTGTCAATGTCATACATCTTCTCATAAGAGAGCATATAGATTTTTTAAAGGCCCTCAGACCCGGGCGCGTAGTGCTCTATCATCTGCCTGAGCCTGAGGATGACACAGCCGGCTACCTGCGCCTTGCGGACAGAGCTGCCGAAAGATATTCGCGGCACATGCCGCCTCTCATAAGGGCGGAGCATATGGCGTGGCTCACGGAGGCATTGAAATGATCACATTCAGAGGGAAAGAGTACAAGTTTGAGGAAATAGAAGAAAAGATATTAAACGATGACCTGGACGATGTCAAGGAATTCATAATAGAGGCTCTGAGATCGTGTTTCTTCACTGACGAGGGCCTTACTGTCGTGGATGAGGACGGCATAACCATAATGGTAAACGGCGCTCATAAGAACATAATGGGCGTAAAGGGAAGCGAAATAGTGGGAAAGCATGTCAACGATCTGGTCGTGAACGGAGAGATCCAGAAATCAGCTTCAGCGGTGGTGTTTGAGACAAAGCATCAGGAGACCATAACCCAGGATCTTGCCAACGGAAAGACCATACTGGTAACCGCGACTCCCATATACGATGAGACGGGACGCATATACAGGATCGTGAACAATCTCAGAGATGTACCGATCCTCAACGAGCTTTACGAGGAAAGGATGAAGCAGGCAGCCCTCATAGACACATACAGAAGCGATATAGAGAGCCGCACCAATGTGGAAAGAGAGGGGATCATAGCCGAGAGCAGCGAGATGCGGAACGTGGTGACATTTGCCGAGCGTGTGGCTGCCAATGACAGCAGCGTTTTGATACTGGGAGAATCGGGAACAGGCAAAGGGATGATAGCACGCCTTATCCACAGCATGAGCAGGAGACAGGGAAAGCCCATGATGTCCATAAACTGCGGAGCGATACCGGCCAACCTGCTTGAATCGGAGCTGTTCGGATATGTGCCGGGAGCGTTCACGGGAGCCAGCAGGGAAGGAAAGGTGGGACTGTTTGAGGTGGCTGACGGAGGAACCATATTCCTTGACGAGATAGGAGAACTGCCTCTTGCCCTTCAGCCAAAGCTCCTTACATTCCTTGAGACGGGAGAGGTCATGAAGGTGGGAAGCGTAAAGGCCAAGAAGGTGGACTGCCGTGTGATCGCCGCCACAAATAAGGATCTTAAGAAAATGGTAAAGGAAAAGCTGTTCAGGGAGGATCTTTATTACAGGCTGAGCGTCATCCCCGTGGAGATACCGCCTCTCAGAGACAGGAGAGAGGACATAATACCTCTTGTTCTCTTTTTCTTAAGAGAGATAAACAAAAAGAATCACATAAACAAGACCATGAGCCAGGAGCTCCTCCACACGCTGGAAGCCGCGGAATGGAAGGGAAACGCCCGGCAGCTGAAGAATATGGTGGAGCGGCTTGTGGTAATGAGCGTCAGGAGAGAGATAACGGTGGACGATATGCCTCAGGATGAGAGCATCGAAAGAGACATGGGCGCCGCGACGCCGTCCGAACTTCCCGTATCGCTTCCCGAGATCGTTGGGAATGTGGAGGACCGGTACATAGAAAAGGCCATGAAAGAGGGCGGGAGCATAAGGAAGGCCGCTGCTCTTCTGGGCATTTCGCCTGCTTCTCTGTACAGGAGAATGAACAGGAACGAATGATTTTGGTGTTTCTGAATCGAAACAGTGGTGTTTCGCTTGTTTCGGAAACGAAACTAAAATATTGAGAATATTTTATCAAAAACAGCCTTGTTTTTAAAGGGCTGTTTGTTTTTTTGGAACTGAAAAGCATTGAAACGACTGGAAAGCGCGTGCAGGTCGAAATTTTACAAAAGAATGTAAAGAGTTTTCAGATTATTATGGCACGGGATTTGCCATTATAGAGGTCAGGTAGTAATAATGGCCGTTACTATACTGAATGCGATCGTATTAGTTAGAGAGGTAAGAAAGGAAAAAACATGTATACTCAAACAGAATTTAGTGAAGGACTGTTTGTATTAAACGAAGACAGTCTCAAGGAGCTGGCAGGGTCAAAGTACATGAACGATGACCTTATTCCGACTTCTCAGTCGGAGAGAACATGGACCACATACAGCGTAGCGATGCTGTGGGTGGGCATGGTAATATGCATAACGGGCTTTTCCTACGCTGCGGCGCTCATCGCCCTTGGAATGGCGCCTATACCGGCACTTATAAACGTACTTATAGGAAACGTTATCGTTCTCGTTCCGCTGCAGCTCAACTCACACGCGGGAACCAGGTACGGGATACCTTTCCCTGTGTTCGCCAGGATCTCCTTCGGTAAAGTGGGATCCCAGATACCGTCGCTTCTGAGGGCTCTCGTAGCGGCAGGCTGGTGCGCTATCCAGTGCTGGGTAGGCGGAGCGGCCTTTTCATCCATCATATCTGTATTCTCCGACAGCTGGGACACGGACGGCACGGGAAGATTCGTGGGATTCGCTCTTTTCATGATCGTTACTCTTATACTGGGACTCAAGGGCTCGGAAGGTATCAAGTGGCTTGAGAACATAGGAAGCCCTATACTGGGAATACTTTGTATAGCTCTCATATTCTGGATAGTGGCGGAAGGAAATGCCAACGGAGTATCGGTAGGCGATATGTTCTTCGCTCCTAACGATCACGCTCTTCTGGAAGCCAACGGAGGTTTCCTCTATGTATTCCTGGCAGGTATCACAAGTAATATAGCAGTATGGGCTACGCTGGCTCTCAATATACCTGACTTTTCAAGATACGCAAAGTCACAGAAGGTACAGTTCAGAGGACAGCTCTACGCTATGCTTCCTTCGGTTATAGTTCTGGCTACGATCGGAGCAATGTTCGCAAAGGTTACAGAGGTTACGACAGGAGTGGCACAGTACGATCCGACCGCAGTGCTTCTTCAGCTCAACAATAAGTTCCTGGTAGTTGTCGTTTCACTGGGAATAATAATCGGAACACTGACAACAAACATGGCAGCCAACGTAGTAGCGCCGGCCAACGGTATCGCCAACCTGGCTCCTAAGAAGATCAGCTACAAGTGGGGTATCGTTATCACATGTATATTGTGCGTTGTCTACAGACCTTGGTGGATATACGGAGACGCCGGAGCCTTCATGTTCACATGGCTCGGTACATGCGGCACAATACTCGGACCTGTAGCGGCCATACTGGTAGCTGACTACTTCGTGATAAAGAAGAAGAGGATAAACGTAAGGGCTCTCTACGATGAGAACGACGATACTTACAACTACAACGGCGGATGGAACATAAGAGCCATCATAGCCTGGGTAGCGGCATTCATCATTCCTCTGCTGGGAGACCTGGGTATAGGCGGAGAATTTACTAAATGGGTAAGCGCCAACAGCTATGTTATAGGATTCATCATCGCCTTCGTACTGTACACTATACTTATGAAGAGCGAGAAGAAATCATATGTTTCCGAGGAGAAGTTCGCGGAGATAACAGAAAAGAGATATTAGACTGAAAGCAAGGAGGCAATGACAGACATGTACGACGAGAAAACCTATGCTCTTATAAACGAGCTGGCAAAGGAAATGAAGGAGGACTGTGTAAAGTTTATACAAAAGCTGATACAGACTCCGTCCATAAGCGGTGACGAATATAAGCTCACTGAAATTCTCATAGCGGAGATGGAAAAATTAGGATATGATGATATAAGCCGTGACAAATACGGAAATGTCATCGGCATAATCAAGGGAGACGAGCCGGGCCCTGTGATCATGTATAATTCTCACATGGATCACGTAGATCCGGGCGATCCCAATAACTGGGAAGGCTATGATCCTTACGGCGGCGAGATAGACGTCTGTGAATGCGACAACATAGACAATACAGCCAAGGAAATGGTCGAATGCATCCACGGAAGAGGCGCTTCCGACGTAAAGAGCGGACACGGTTTTCAGATCTACGCCGGAGGGATACTCTTAAAGCTGAGAGAAAAAGGCATAAAGATAAAGGGAGACTTTATGTATACGGGTGTTGTACATGAGGAATCGGGCCAGAACGGCGGCACGAGAAGGATGCTGGCGGAGACGTTCCCTGAGAGAGGTCTTGACTTTGATGCCATGGTATCTTCGGAAGCCACAAGCCTCAGCCTGTATCTGGGACACAGAGGAAGGATAGAGTATCTCATAACAGTATACGGAAGGACCAGCCACGGAAGCTGTCCGCAGAACGGCATAAACGCCATCTACAAAGCTATCCCTGTTATAGAGAAAATAAGAAACGAGGTGATACCGAACCTGCCGAAGGATCCGGACGGAGAAGTTGAACCTGCCTCCATATCCCTCAATATAATCGAATGCTCGCCGGGAGCCCTGTCTATAGTACCGGATCAGTGCTTCCTCTCATACGACAGAAGGACCATGATAGGCGAAACAGAAGAAAGCGCCATGAAGATACTGCAGAAGGTGCTTGACGACATAGCTGCGGAAGATCCTGAGTTCAAGGCAAAGATAGAAGTAAAGCCTTGCATAGACAAATGCTATACGGGTGAAGTCATGGAAGGATACAAGTTTACGGAAGCCTGGAAGATAAAGAAGGATCATCCTTTCACAAAGGCATGCGCCGCAGCTCTTGAAAACGTGGGACAGCCTGTTAAATACGGATACTGGTCGTTTGCCACAGACGCGGCCGTAACGGCGGGATATTACAGAAAGCCTACTATCGGTTATTCGGGAATGCAGGAGCAGTTCGCTCATACGCCTTACGACAAGTGCAGGACAGACTTCATTGAGAAGGCAATGGCAGGAAACGCCGCTATTTTCCTGACAGCCAGTGAAATGAAAAAGGAAGATTTTAAAGCATTGGATTTTTAACTGAGATAGGAGTGGATCAAATTGAGTAAAGTGGTGAAAAAGGGTTACTATGACGAAGCGATTCAAGGCTACAATCTGAGAACAGCCATTGAAGAAGCAACAAGATGCCTTGTGTGCTACGATGCGCCGTGCAGCAAGGCATGTCCCGCAGGCACTGATCCTGCAAAGTTCATCCGTTCGCTGAAGTTCAAGAACGTCAAGGGAGCTGTTGAGACCATAAGGACGAACAATCCTCTGGCAGGAAGCTGCGCCAAGGTATGTCCTTACGACAAGCTCTGTCAGGAAGCATGTTCCAGATGCGGCATCGACAAGCCTATACAGATCGGAAGGCTGCAGAGCTATCTTGTTGAGCAGGAAAAGGCCTTTGACATGAAGGTGAACAAGGCTCCGGCTGAGAAAAAGGCCGGAAAGGTAGCATGTATAGGCGCGGGACCTGCGTCCTGCGCATGCGCCGCTGAACTGGCAAAGGCAGGATATCAGGTGACTGTATTTGAAAGAGAAGCAAAGGCGGGCGGCGTCCTGACATACGGTATCGTTCCCGCAAGACTGCCTCAGGAAGTCGTTGATTACGATATAAAGCTTATTGCTGATCTGGGCGTTGAATTCAAGTTCAATACCGAAGTAAAGGCAGGAGACCTTGACGACTTTGACGCTGTCTTTGTAGGAACGGGTCTCTGGGCAGCCAATATCCCCGATATGGAAGGGGCGGATCTCGACGGAGTATACTCGGCTATCGACTTCCTCAAGGAAGCAAGAGAAAAGGGAGAAGGATTTGATCCCGGAAAGACAGTCGTAGTCGTAGGCGGCGGAGACGTTGCCGTTGACTGTGCGGTTACGGCCAAGCTTCTCGGAGCTACGGACGTAAGGATACTTTACAGGAGATCCATAGAAGAGGCGCCTGCAGAAATGGCTGAGTTCGAATACGCTCTCAATCTGGGTATAGGGATCACTACCGGATTCTATCCTGTGGCTGCAAAGGGAAACGGCAAACTGGAAGAGATCGAAGCAGCCGGATTCAAAGACAAGGCCGCAGGCATGAAGCTGAGCGCAGATACTCTGGTATTCGCAACAGGCCAGAAGGCGGAAGATCAGAGCCGGGTAGCTGCCGTGAAGCTTACAGACAAGGGAACCATTGCTGCTGACGATAACGGAATCGCCGGTGACGGGATCTTCGCGGCAGGCGATATCGTAAACGGCGGACAGACAGTAGTTGAAGCCGTTGCGGAAGCCAAGAAGGCCGCGGCTGCCATTGTGGATTATCTGGAAGAGAAAGGAGTGAAGTAAAATGGCATTCAAGAAAGATCTATCAATCGAATTTGCGGGAGTGAAATGCTTAAACCCATTCTTTCTCGCCTCGTCTCCGGTCTGCAATAATTACGATATGATCGCGAAGTCCTTCGAAGAAGGATGGGCCGGCGTATTCTACAAGAATCAGGACTCGGTGCCTGAGCACGAGATCTCGCCTATATTCGGTGTAAGCGACATGGGCGGCCCGTGGTCCATGTTCAAAAACTGCGAGCATGCTTCACAGAACAGCATGGAGCAGAACATGGAATACATGATGAGACTGAAAAGAGATTATCCTGAACACAGGATATTCGCAACACTTATGGGCGGAAGCGACGAGGACTGGACAAATCTCGTTCAGTGCGCCGCTCAGGCCGGCATAGACGGTATTGAGCTCAACATGTCATGTCCTCATATGGGCCGTGACAATATGGGATCCGACGTAGGCTGCAATCCTGAGCTTGTTGAGCAGTATGCGAGAGCCGCAAGAAAGGGGACCGATATCCCTATCATAGCGAAAATGACTCCTAACATCACAAACATGATACCTTCGGCAATGGCTGCCATCAGGGGAGGAGCCAACGGTATTTCGGCGATCAATACTGTAAAATCCATCATAGACCTGGATAAGGACCTGCTGACAACAGAGCCTGTAGTAAACGGCAAATCGGCTATTTCAGGACTGTCCGGAAAGGCCGTAAAGCCTATATCTCTGAGATTCATGTCAGAGATGGCTCAGTATCCGGGACTTAAGGGAGTTCCTCTTTCAGGCGTAGGCGGAGTATACACATGGGAGGATGCGCTCGACTTCCTGCTCCTGGGAGCAAGAAACGTCCAGGTATGCACATCTGTAATGGAATACGGATACAGGATAATAGAGGATATCATATCAGGTATTTCATACTGGATGGAAGAAAAGGGCTTCGAGACTCTCGACGAGGTCGTAGGACTGGCTCTGCCTAACATAACTTCACCGTCGGAATTCACAAGGACATTCAAGATAAGACCTCAGTTCGACGAGGAAAAATGCATAGGATGCGGAAGGTGCTACGTTTCATGCTATGACGGCGGACATCAGGCTATCGAATGGGATGACGAAAAGAGAAGACCTTCGCTCAATACAGACAAATGCGTAGGCTGCCATCTCTGTCAGAAGGTATGTCCTGTACTGGACTGCATAACTCCTGGAGAAGTGGTGTTCGATGAAGGAGCCGCCCACGAAAATATCACGTACAAGACCTGTTTTGAATAGGATATGGTGTTCAGACCATGTAAGGATCCCGCCCGGCGGGATTCTTACATGTGGATTTAGGAGGCGAAAAACTAATGGATTTATTGATCAAAAATGGAACCATCGTTACAGCGGCTGACACATATGAAGCCGATATAGCAGTGGACAAGGGAAAGATCATTGCCATAGGAAGCGATTTTGAAGAGGAAAAGTTCGATTCCGTAGAGGATGCCCAGGGCAAGCTGGTGCTCCCGGGAGCAATTGACGGACATACGCATCTGGCGCTGGCTTTCGGAGGGACCATATCATCTGACGATTATTATGCAGGAACAAGATCAGCGGCATGCGGAGGAACGACTACCGTATTTGATTTCGTTCAGCAGGAGCAGGGCGAGAGGATGCTGGACGCCGTAAAGAGAAGGGATGCAATGGCTTCCGTAGACGCGGCAGTGGACTACTCGTTCCATATCGGCGTAGGGGACGTATCAAACGATGAGATGCTTGAATCCATGGAGGAGGCTGTGGAATACGGCATACCTTCCTTCAAGGTATACATGGTATATGATTTCGGCGTGGACGACGGAGCTTTTTACAAGGTGCTGAAAAAGTCCAGCCAGATAGGAGCCATCATAGGAGTACATGCGGAGAACAAGACCGTAAACGATTATCTTGTACAGCAGTACTTGAGCGAAGGCAAGGTCTCGGCCTGGTGGCACTACATGTCAAAGAACGAGATGGTGGAAGGCGAAGCTGACGTAAGAGCCATAAATCTGGCAAAGATGGCGGAAGCGCCTCTCTATATAGTGCATCTTGCCGATAAGATGGGAATGGAGGCAGTTACAAGAGCGAGAAACGAAGGATATCCTATCTTTGCGGAGACATGTCCTCAGTACCTCCATTTCACAAACGAGGTTTACAAGAGAGACAGGGGAAGGGATTTCGTATGTTCCCCGCCAATGAAGGATGAGGAGTCGCAGGCAGCTTTATGGAACGGCATAAAGAACGGTAACATATCCACCATAGCGACGGATCACTGTCCGTTCAAGCAGTCGGAAAAAGACTGGGGAATAGTGAAGAAGGACGGCACTCCGGGAGATTTCACCACTATACCTAACGGCTGCGCCGGCGTGGAAAACATGTATCCTTACGTACTGTCGCAGGCTGTATCGGGCAGGATCAGCTTCAACAAAGCTGTTGAGCTGTGCTCGTCCAATCCGGCAAAGCTTTTCGGACTGGATCACATAAAGGGATCTATAAGACCGGGGCTTGATGCGGATATAGTGATATATGATCCTGAAAAGAACTTTACAATAACGAACGAGGCCATGCACGGCGATACGGATCATACCATATGGGAAGGCGTGAAGCTTAAGGGATATCCTCATGCCACATACAGCAGAGGAAAGCTCGTATTCAAGGACGGAAAGTTCCTCGGAAAGCGCGGAGACGGGAAGCTGATACGCTGCAGAAAGCTTAAATTCAACGGACCGGAACTGTAAAAGGAGCGTAATATGGCTGACATATATGAAAGATACAGGGAAAAGCGGGAAGCGCTTAAGATAAAAAACGATCCCAAAAGGGTGGAAAAGATGCACAGCGGCGGCAAGCTGACGGCAGAAGAGAGAGTGGAAGGCTTCTTTGATGCCGGTACATACAGGGAAATGAAGCCTTGGACGAGGAATCGCTGCGCTGATTTTGACCTCAATAAAAAGGATCTTGGCAACGAGGGAGTCCTGAGCGGATACGGAACCGTAGACGGAAGACCTGTGTTTTCCTATGCCAACGATGTTACCATCATGGGCGGAGCCCTTGGTGAAGCGGGAAGAGATAAGATAGTGAACTGTTTTGAAAAGGCAATAGAGAGCGGAGCTCCCATAGTTTCCTTTAACGAGGCTGCGGGAGCCAGGATACAGGAAGGCGTGTCGGCTCTCCATGCCTACTGCTCCACATTCGGGCAGACGAGCATAGCTTCGGGATGGATACCGCAGATATCCCTCATAATGGGGACGTGTGCCGGAGGAACGGCTTACTGCGCAGCTCTCACTGACTTTATAATACAGGTGAACCCTGCGGGAAAGATGTTCATAACAGGACCTGCCGTTATAAAATCGGTTACCGGAGAAGAGACTACATTTGACGACATAGGAGGCTCGGGAGTCCACGGAAGGATAACGGGACTGTCCCACTTCATCGTGAATTCGGAGCAGGAGGGATTCGCGGTGGCGAAGAGACTCCTTTCCTTCCTTCCTTCAAACAGCAGACAGGCGCCGCCGAGATACGCGGAAAACGATCCGGCGGACAGGAAGACTCCTGAGATCAGAGATCTTATACCTGTAGATCCTCAGAAGTCCTTTGATATGAAAAGCGTCATAAGGAGCTTTGTGGACAACGGAGATTTCTTTGAGGTGCAGGAGAGCTTTGCGCAGAACATGGTGGTAGGATTCGCGAGAATGGCCGGAGAGACTGTAGGAATCGTGGGCAATCAGCCGCGCATACTGGCAGGCTGCATAGATGTCAACGCCTCGTGGAAAGCTGCCAGATTCGTAAGATTCTGCGACTGCTACAATATCCCGATAATAACTCTGGCGGATACTCCCGGTTATCTTCCGGGAGTGGCTCAGGAGCACAACGGCATAATAAGGAACGGAGCGAAGCTTCTGTTCGCCTACTCGGAGGCAACTGTGCCGAAGATAACGGTAGTTGTAAGAAAGGATTACGGCGGAGCGTATTCCGCAATGTGCGGCAAGGGAATGGGAGCTGACTTCGTGCTGGCCCTTCCTACGGGAGAGCTGGCCATAATGGGAGCCGAAGGAGCTGCCAACATAGTGTTCAAAAAGGAGATAGCGGCGGCCGAGGATCAGGCGGCAAAGAGAAAAGAGCTTACGGAGCACTACAAGGATGTGTTCCTCAACCCTTACAAGGGAGCGGAATACGGCATCGTAGACGACGTAATAGATCCGGAGGATCTTAGGAGCAGGCTCATAAGCGACCTGAGGATCATAAGGAATAAGAAGGTGTCGACACCTTATAAAAAACATTCCAACATTCCTCTTTAATGTAAATAGCTTATCGTAAGAAAGGAAAGATTTTCAAGTGGCTTTAAATCTCATTGCTTTTGATCTTGACGGCACTGCGCTGGATTCAGGGAACAGACTTACAGAGGGGACCGTAAGAGCGCTTATGAAAGCATCTTTGGCGGGAACGGAGATAGTACCGGTCACGGGAAGATGCTTTGAGGCGCTCCCAGAAAAGCTTGCGGATATGGGAAGGAGAGGATATATACGGTTTGCCATTACATCTAACGGAGCTGAGACGAGAAATCTGAAAACAGGCGACATCGTCTCGGGAAACTATATAAGTCCCGAAGGCGCGGCAGAGATAAAAAAGGCTCTGGACGACATGGACGTAATGACAGAGGTATATGTCAAGGGAAAGGCTTTTATAGAAAAGAGCTGGTACAGGAAGCTGGAGGAAGGCGATATCCCATACAGGGACAGGGAATATGTCCTTGAGACCAGGATACCTGTAATGGGTGTAAAACAGCTTCTCAGTGTACACGAAGACAGGATAGAAAAAGTCGCTGTGTATTTTGACTCAAGGTTTGACAGAGGCCGTACAAAGGAGGCTCTGAAAAGCATAAGAAACGCCAGAGTGACTTCGTCGGGAAGAAACAATGCGGAAATGATAGGAAAAACATGCGGCAAAGCGGATGCTCTCAGAGGACTGTGCCGTATGCTGGGGATCCCCATGAAGGAGGTCATGGCTGCCGGAGATAACGAAAACGATCTTGACATGCTTAAGGCTGCGGGATTT
Organism: Bacillota bacterium; assembly: GCA_963929955.1. Classification (GTDB taxonomy): domain Bacteria; phylum Bacillota; class Clostridia; order Peptostreptococcales; family Anaerovoracaceae; genus Lentihominibacter. The sequence goes on along the minus strand of CAWVKQ010000060.1, from coordinate 5,003 downwards.
TCGGTAGTCATGGGAAACGCTGACGAAAGCATAAAGGAACACGGCGATTACGTAACTGAAGATAATGATCATGACGGCCTTGCCAGGGCCATAAACATGAAGGAGGCATTAGGAAAATGAACTATGAAGAATATGTAGGAGGACTTATGGAAAGAGCCAGGAAGGCTCAGAAGGTTCTTGAAGGGTATTCTCAGGAGCAGGTCGACGAGCTGGTCACAGCCATAGCATACTACGGTACGCGCCCTGATTTCATGAGGAAGGTGGCTGAGCAGACTGTTGAAGAGACCGGCATGGGAAACGTGGAGGATAAAATAGCAAAGATCTGGAACAAGGCTATAGGTCACTACAGAGAGATGAAGGATGAGAAATCCGTAGGACTTATCGAATACGATAAGGAAAAGCAGGTGGCAAAGTATGCCAAGCCTATGGGAGTAATAGGAGCTCTGGCACCTGTAACCAATGCGGAGAACACATCTGTGGTAAAGCCTATGAATGCCATAAAAGGAAGGAACGCCATAATACTTTCGCCTCATCCTAAGGCAGCAAAGGTGAACATGTTCGTTGTGGATTATCTGAGAAAGGTACTCAGAAAATTCAACGCTCCGGAGGATCTCATCCTTACCATAGAGCCTGAATATGTGAGCATTGACTGCTCGGGAGAGCTTATGAGACAGTGCGACTTCGTTCTGGCTACAGGCGGAGCAGGCATGGTAAAGGCCGCGTATTCGTCAGGAACGCCGGCCATAGGAGTAGGTACGGGAAACGATGCCGTTTATGTGGACGGTACAACCGATCTTAAAAAAGTAGCTGAAATGGTAAGGACTTCAAAGTGCTTTGACAACGCTACAAGCTGCTCCACGGAAAATGTGATGCTCATACAGAAGGAATGCTACGATGAGTTCGTAAAAGCTCTTGAAGGCGTAGGCGGATTCCTGATAAAGGAAAACTCGGAAGAGAAGGAAAAGCTCAGAAAGACCATGTGGCCTCAGTGGCCTGAGAACCACACTCTGAACAGGCATATAGTGGCCCAGCCGATAGAGAAGATAGCGGAGCTGGCAGGCATAGACATCAACGCTGATACGCAGTTCCTCTTTGTGGAGGAAAACGACGGTATAGGCCACGATCAGCCGTTCACGGGAGAAAAGCTGTCAAGAGTGACAACTCTTGTTAAGACGGAAAACTTTGAAGATGCCATGGACAAGATGGAAGCTGTGATGAATTACATGGGTAAGGGACACGGCTGCGGCATCCATACAAGCGATGACGAGAAAGTGGAACGCATGGCTCTCAGAATGCCGGTGGCAAGAATGATGGTGAACCAGCCGCAGGGAGTCGGAAACAGCGGATCATGGGAAAACGGCATGCCGATGACAATGACCCTCGGATGCGGGACATGGGGCAACAACAGCGTTTCTCATAACGTAAACTGGAAGGACCTCATAAACATCACTCACGTATCAAGACCGCTTCCGTTCAACAAGCCTGAGGAAGAGGATCTCTTCTCTGAGGAATTCAGAAAAAGCAATTCAGAATCTCTTCTTTAATGTAGAAAAAAAGAAGATATGATAATAAAAAAGACAGGGAATTTTTGTGTAGGATTGTGTGTACGTTGCTCCCTGTCTTTTTTTTCCATTAATGCGAAAAAAACAGCGTTATATATATAGGAAGAGAAAAAAACGACAATACAGTATACAGTATTTATTAATGTGATATCAGCGAAAATCCTTGCAATTTCAACAGAAGCTGTAGTATAGTGCTAGAACAGGAAAGGGCCTTTGGCGCTGAAAAAGGGGCGCCGGATCTGCAGAACCCAAAACCGATCGTTATTGTAATTTTTGACTTGAGAAAGGAAACGATATGGGAACTATAGCTGATGCGTTGATGCGATTCTGGGGAGATACCGGCCTTGCCAATATGTCATATCAGAACTGCATTATGATCGCGGTGTCTCTGGTGCTTCTGTATCTGGCCATAGCAAAGGGGTTTGAGCCTCTGCTTCTTGTGCCTATAGCCTTTGGCATGCTTTTGTCAAATCTGCCGGCCGCGCTTGATGAAAACGGACTGGGCGGGATATTTACTGAGCATTACAATATAACAAACTCAGATGAGCTGGCGGATGTGGGCCTTCTTACGATATTCTATGCTCTTAAGCCCATACTGCCGTCTCTCATATTCCTTGGGGTGGGCGCAATGACCGATTTCGGGCCGCTCATAGCCAATCCAAAGTCTCTCCTCATGGGAGGAGCGGCGCAGCTGGGAATATTCTTCGCTTTTATAATAGCCGTTATACTTGGGTTCAATGCACAGGAGGCGGCCTCCATAAGTATTATAGGCGGGGCTGACGGGCCTACCGCCATATACCTTACAGGGAAGCTGGCTGACCATCTTCTGGGTCCCATAGCAGTGGCGGCGTATTCATACATGGCTCTCGTTCCCGTTATACAGCCTCCTATAATGAGGCTGCTGACGACCGAAAAGGAGAGAAAGATAAAGATGACACAGCTCAGGTCAGTGTCGCAGAGAGAAAAGATACTGTTCCCGATAGCTGTAGCGGTAGTGGTTATATTCATCCTTCCTTCAGCGGCTCCTCTTGTGGGAATGCTGATGCTGGGGAATCTGTTCAAGGAATGCGGTCAGACATTCAGGCTTTCCGATACTGCTTCAAACTCCATGAACAATATAGTGGTTATAATGCTGGGACTGGCTGTGGGCGCGTCGGCTACGGGAACTACATTCATAAGGGCCGAGACGCTGAAGATAGTGGTCCTGGGAGTACTGGCCTTCATAGTCGGCACAGCGGGAGGCGTTATCATCGCCAAAATAATGAACGTATTTTCGAAGACCCCGCTGAATCCTCTCATAGGGTCGGCAGGCGTATCGGCTGTGCCTATGGCTGCAAGGGTTTCGCAGAAGGAAGGACAGAAGGCCGATCCTTCGAACTTCCTGCTCATGCACGCCATGGGACCTAACGTGGCAGGCGTCATAGGATCTGCCGTCGCAGCCTGCGTCATGCTGTCGATGTTCGGGTAAGATAAAAAGAGACCGGCGCGCTTATTCACCGCCGGTCTCTTTTTGTATGAGTAAAATTGTTAAGGCTGAATACTAAATGAAAAATATAAGAGTGTCTATGACAAACAGCGGGATGAGGATGCACCCTGACCATGCCATATATCCGAAAAAGCTCGGCATCTTTATCCTGCTTTCCTCTGCGATCGATTTTACCATGAAGTTAGGCGCATTGCCTATATATGTGTTGGCGCCCATAAACACAGAGCCTGCGGACACTGCCACGAGTATTTCGGGAAGCACGTTCCCTATGGTAGTGGCAACACCTTCCGTGAACCCCAGTGAGGCTGCTGTGGTGAGGAACACCAGATATGTAGGAGCGTTGTCCAGGAATGATGAAAGCAGTCCCGTTGACCAGAAAAACTCCCAGGATTCGGTGAGTCCAAGCTGCCCGCAGTTGCTTCTGAGGATTGCAAGAGCGGGTATCATGGTTATGAATATGCCGATAAAGAGCTTCGCGACTTCGGCAATGGGGCCGAAGGTAAACGAGTTGAGCTCTCTTGTGGATCTCCTGGTGGTCTTCCATGACAGCAGAGCGGCAAGAAGTATTATCACTATCTGAACTATGCTGTTGAAAGGCAGGTTGACGCCGTATACGGTGATGCCTTCTATTTTTGAGAACATTTCCATCTCAGGTATCATTCCGCTTATGATAACAGCGCCGATTATCATTGCTATGTATATGAAGTTAACTGCGCCTTCTATGCGCAGAGGCTCATTGCAGGCCTTTTGGACCGTAACAGGACTGCGGCCTGCCGCCAGCTCTTCTTTCGTGTATTTTGTATCCATGATAACAAATAAAACAGAAAGAACTGCCACATTCAAAAGCATCAAAGGAAGAAGCTCCATGGTCCAGAAGAAGGATACGCCGCGCAGGAATCCAAGAAACAGAGGAGGATCTCCCACAGGGGTGAGGCAGCCTCCTATATTTGATACCATGAATATGAAGAATATCACTATATGGGCTTTTTTCTTTCTCCAGGAATTGGCGCGTATGAGAGGTCTTATCATGAGCATGGAAGCTCCTGTAGTCCCGATCCAGCTGGCGAGGGCTGTTCCGATAAGAAGCATCACCAGATTGGATCTTGTCGTTCCGACTATACAGCCTTTTATTACTATACCGCCTGCAGTCACAAAGAGGCCGAACAGAAGAACGATGAAAGGAATGTAATCGAGAATGATTATTTCAAGCAGCTGGTATGTAAGCATGCCCATGCCGTAGGCTATGCCGAAGGGTACGAGAAATACCAGAGACCAGAAGACAGCTACCTTTAGCATGTTCTTTTCCCACCAGTGAGGCTTCACGAGAGGAATGACAGCTATTGAGAGCAGCATACATGCAAATGGGATACAGCTCCAGATAGGAAGCGAGGTTCCTATATCTGCGTGCGAATTTTCTGAATTTGCAAAAGACGCACAAGTACACAAAGATAATACGGCAACGCACATGAGCGCGATGCGCGAAATACGATTTTTCATTTTTTTGACTCTCTTTCATCAACTTAATTTATACACCAGGTTAATTCTAGTGGAAAATTCAGAAAAAAGCAATAGAAACATCAAAAAAATGACATATTTTTATCAAACTTTTTTTGGTTTAACAACTTCCTACATATATATAGTATTATGAAGCAGGCTTGAATAAAGCTCTGAAAGGGCTGGGCAAAAGGATTGAAGCAGCCTGGATCATAAAAAATCAGGAAAAAAATGTAAAAAGTGTCATGAAATATATTAAAAGGGCGTTGAAAGCTCTGTAGCCGCAGGGATTCGGTTGCTATTAATTTAACATAAAGCCCCGAGCCCGCCGGCGCGTTAGACAAGGGTCTATGAGCGACCGCCGGAATGCAGATTTGTAATGTGCTAAGACATATGTTACAGAAATAAATAAAAAAAGAGAGATACTTTGATACAATAGTTTTCGACCAAAAAAACAAGTA
>CAWVKQ010000059.1:0-14435 GCA_963929955.1 Bacillota bacterium | reverse complement strand
GGATCAACAATTTACCTCGTAAATTCCTTCATTACCTTTCACCTGATGAAGTTTTTCATTCTGTCCTATTTGATCTTGCAATTTAGCCTTTTTTTCCTGGGTCCCGGACTCCTTTATATTCAACGGGTCAGAAGGTTTTTACCTTATATATATTATTCTTCGGTTTTCGGAAAATCGGATGTCTCTCTCGCTCTTGTTTTCTTTAAACAAGAGATATTTATCTTTCTCATACCATTCCATGACAACGTAGCCTTCTCCCTTTCTGTCTCTGAACCTGCGCGGCCTTATTGGATGCTCCGATATCATGAGGGGGATGTCTCCCTGTGAAAACCACTCTGCTTCATGAGAATATGCCGCTGTTTCCACGCCTGCTTCTTCAAAGGCCTTCTCGCTCTGTCTGTTGAAAATATTGAGTCCGTAGTCTCCCCAGACTTTTATGCCCCTGTCTCTGAACGCTTTTATCCACCCCGGATTTCCGAGAGCTATCCCTGTGCTTCGTGTTTTGCGGACTATGTCTTCCATATTTTTTTCCACGTATTCATCGAGCCGCCCTCTGCTTACATTTAATATATACGGTATGATCTTCAGCCTTCCTGCTTCAGCCGCCTCAAAAAGCGGCGCGCTTTTATTTTCGGTTTCCTTCATATATATTTCAAGAGGTATGAACACCCTGAGGTTGCCTTTATTTTTCGGAAGGTCATCTGCTTTAAGATCATCATATGCCCGGCGGCTGTATAAATATACAGAATAACCTTTGTCGCTGCCGTCTATTACGTCTCTTCCCAGGCCTTCTGCTTCGGCAGCTGCGTTCAGCTCTTCCTCTGTAAGAGGTGTCTTTTCAGAAACCCTCTTCATCTCACACAGTCTTGCGGCTGCCTCTCTTCGCATATCGTTTATTGCCGATACAGGCATGCTCCCGTCCTCATCTATATCAACGCAGATATTACCGCATTCAAAAACAGTTCCGCCCAGTTTCCTCAGCTGCGCCTCTATCCGCTCTCTGTCCCATGCTTTTCTTATCGCCTTTTCCACAGGAAGCTTTCCGGTTATACTGACTCTCACGAAAGTTCCCGCCTCTTTCGCCTCTTCCATGACAAGTACCGGCGGACATCCTTTTTTGCCTGTGAATCTCATGTTCACTGTGACCTTTCTTTTGAAATCGTCTTTACAGGATGCCTCCGCTTCTCTTATCAGGGCTCTGTCAGTTACCTTATACACCCTGTCTCCCGCCGATACGTCTCCCTTTATATCGCCGATCCTGAGGAGCCCGCCTTCAACAGGCTTCAGATAAGATATTACATTGCCGCATATGTTTCCTGTTTTCCCGTTTATTATCTCTACGCCGTCTCCTGTGGAAATCGGCTCCTCAGCCTTGATGTCCACAAGAAGCCCGCCTGCCTTCCCTTTTCTTACGGATCTGACCCTTCCCGCGTAAAGTCCTGAATTCTTGGGGCTTTTCCCGGAAAGAAGCCCTGCTCCCGGGTTTTCGTAAATATATCCTTCCGTGAATCCTCCCCTGTTGAACACCTGCATTAGCTTTCTCATGTCATCCCTTTCAGGCGACAAAAACCTTCCTTCTCCGCACATATCAAGATACTTTCTGTATATGCCGGTGACTGTCGCAACATACTCCGGCGATTTCATGCGGCCTTCTATTTTGAGTGAATCCACTCCCGCCTCGCAGATCCTGTCAAGGCTGCCGAGGAGGCACATATCCTTAGGGCTGAGAAAATACCCTCTCCTGCCGTTTTCATCCTCATAGGGAAGCCTGCATGGCTGTGCGCACAGCCCGCGGTTGCCGCTTCTTCCGTTCACGCCTCCTATGAGCCTGCTCATATGGCACTGGCCGGAATAGCACATGCACATGGCCCCGTGTACGAACATCTCTATCTCACATCCCCTGCCGCAAAGATCCTTTATCTCCTCAAGGCTCAGCTCTCTTGCCGGCACCACTCTCGCAAACCCCATGCGAGATGCCGCATCAACTCCTCCGGCGCTGTATACGGTAGCCTGAGTGGAGAGATGAACAGGCATGTGAGGCATATACTTCCTGACAAGGCGGGCAAGTCCCATATCCTGCAGGATCACCGCATCAGCGCCTGCCTCACAGAGAAAGTTTATGTATGAAAACCCTCTGAAAAGTTCATCATCCTTTAGAAGAGTATTTACCGTGACATATACCTTTACATCTCTTTCGTGGGCATAGCCGATTGCCTCCTTCATGGCGTCGCGTGTAAAGTTCTCTGCCTTTATCCTGGCGTTAAATGCAGGGCCGCCCATATAAACGGCATCCGCTCCGTTCTGTACTGCCGCCCTGAGCTGTTCGCTTCCTCCGACCGGCGCGAGAAGCTCCGGGATCTTAATAGTTTTCACCTCTGGATACACCGTCCTTTTAATATTGATAAGCTGCTTCCCATAGTATATAATAAATTGACAAGGGAGGAAAGAGCATGGAAAGATTCAAGGCTATAATGAAGGAACACGCCTTTATAAAAGCGAGTTTTTTCATAATATTCAACGCCCTCATATTATACGTAATTTACGCTGTCATAACCAATATAAGCTGGCTGTCATCCAGCTTTTTCAAGATAATATCAACTCTCGCCGATGCTTTCTGGCCTCTTATAATAGGTCTGATCCTGGCTTTTCTTCTGAATCCGCTGGCTGAGCTTATCGACAGGGTGTTTGTTACCCGCATCTTCCGGCTTCCCGATGATCCCATCAAGGCCGACAGGGGTAAAAAGCGCCGCCATTTCATAAGCGTGCTTCTGACATATGTTCTCGTCATAGCGATAGTTGCCGCCATAATATGCGGGTTCGCTGTCATGATAATCGGCCGTGTGAATTTCGGCGACTTTCCTCAGACTGTACACGATCTCATCGGAGGCATCATACAATACGAGACAGCCTTCAAAAACTGGATAAGCAACAACATACCCGCCGGAGTATTTTCCGAGGAGCTTACGGATATAACCAATTCCCTCCTCAAATGGCTCAGCGATAATTTCAGCGCTTCACTGGTCATAAGATATTCCACCGACATAGGAGGCGGCGTGGTCGATGCTGTTATAGGGATAATCATAAGCATATATCTAATGAAGGACAAGGACTTCTTCCTGGGGCTTTGGCGAAAGTTCCTCCATCTCGTACTTCCTCAGAAAGCCAATGCAGTCGTAACGGAGACTATCAGCGAGATCAACGAGGTCCTCAGCAAATTCGTAAGAGGCGCCCTGATAGATTCTGTCTTCGTCGCCATACTGTCCTCCATATGCCTTTCGCTTATGGGTCTTGAGGCGGCTGTATTCATCGGAGTTTTCGCCGGCATCATAAATATCATACCTTACTTCGGCCCTGTAATAGGAATGATACCTGCATTTCTCATGGGACTGTTCACAGGAGGCTTCTGGCACGGGGCTCTGGCGGTTATAATCCTTCTCATAATACAGCAGATAGACGCCAATATAATCTATCCCAAGGTGGTGGGTACTTCAACGGGACTTCACCCTCTTATGATACTGCTGGCAGTGAGCGTTTTCGGATATTTCGGAGGCATACTGGGAATGGTGCTGGCCGTACCTTCCGCAGGAGTCATACAGATCTTCGTGGTAAAATGGGCGAACAGCAAGGAACGAAAGATCGCCTCAGAGGATCACGAAAGTCCTGCCTGACACGGATCGAATCGTCGGGGAGCGCATAAGATAAAAATATAAAAGCGGTGATTTGAAGGCTAAGCCTTCAAATCACCGCTTTTATCGTTTTATTCCATCCTTCGCATTTCCTTACTCCTTCCATGCCTTTGCTACAGCTTCCGCGACTATGTCAGCTGCATGAGGGTAAAATGCGCTCGGTATTATGTAATCCGCTGCCAGCTCACTGTCCTTTATTATCCCTGCCAGGGCAAAGGCTGCTGCTGTTTTCATCTCTTCCGTTATCCTCTTTGCTCTTGCCGCGAGAGCGCCCTTGAAAAGGCCCGGGAATATGAGCACGTTGTTTATCTGATTAGGGAAATCCGATCTTCCGGTACCCACTACAGCCGCACCTGCCTGCTTTGCCAGATGAGGCAGTATCTCAGGCTCCGGATTGGCCATTGCGAATATTATGGCGTCCCTGTTCATGGTCCTGACCATATCGGTTGTGAGCACCTTTGCTGCGGATACTCCTATGAAGAGATCCCTCCCTTTTACGGCATCGGCCAGAGTCCCGGCAAGATCCCCGTCGTTGGTGACAGCGGCGAGTCTTTTCTTTGCCTCATTGAGGTCTTCTCTTTTCTTTGTCAGTATGCCCTTGCTGTCGCAGGCAACTATATCCTTTATTCCCAGATTTCCCAGCATCCTGGCTATGGCTGTTCCCGCAGCCCCGGCTCCGTTGATCACGGCTTTTATGTCCGAAAGCTTTCTTCCCGTGAATTTCGCGGCGTTTATGACAGCCGCGGAAACCACCACTGCAGTACCGTGCTGATCATCGTGAAAAACAGGTATATCAACGGCAGCCTGAAGCTTTTCTTCTATCTCAAAGCATCTTGGCGCTGATATGTCTTCAAGGTTTATCCCTCCCAGTGTGGGCGCTATATTCTTCACTATATTTACGATCTCATCCACATCCTGCGTCTCAAGGCACACAGGGAAGGCATCTATTCCCGCGAACTCTTTGAACAGCAGAGACTTGCCGTCCATGACAGGAATCGATGCAAGGCCTCCTATATTGCCCAGCCCCAGCACCGCCGAACCGTCCGACACAACTGCCACAGTATTCGACTTATTTGTATACCTGTAAACATCATCGGGATTCTCATGTATCTTTCTGCATGGTTCGGCTACTCCCGGAGTATAGGCTGTGGAAAGATCATCCTTGTTTTCGACCTTCACCTTGCTGACAACTGCCATCTTGCCCTTATGTTCCTCATGCATCTTAAGCGATTCCTTGTAATAATCCATTGTACGTAAATGCTCCTTTTATTTTTTCCAGGAGCTTTTCAGCCCCACTATTTTGTTAAAAACCTTTTCATTATCTGTAGTCAGCTTTTCGTCAGCTATATAGTAGCCCTTCCTGAAAAACTGGAATCTCTCTCCGGGCTTTGCCTCTCCGATAAGCGGCTCAGCATATCCTGTGGTCTCTGTCAGGGATCCGGTATTGAAGACCTGTCCGCCCTGACCGTCGTCCTTCATAAGGCAGTCGTAATTCCTTATCCTTATCTTCACAGCCGTTGCGGCATCCACCCAGTGTATGGTGCCTTTGACCTTCCTGCCTTCAAATCCGCTCCCGCTCTTTGTTTCGGGATCGTAGGAGCAGTGAAGCTCTTTTACGGAGCCATCGTCATTTTTTACCACCTCGTCGCACTTTATGAAATAAGCCCCCTTGAATCTGACTTCATTTCCCGGGAACAGTCTGAAATACTTCCTGACAGGCACTTCCATAAAGTCGTCTCCGTCTACATAGAGTTCTCTGCTGAAAGGCACAGTCCTCTCGCCCATTTCAGGCGCTTCTCTGTTGTTTTCAAGGGAAAGCTCTTCAGTCACTCCCTCGGGATAATTGGTTATTATCACTTTCACAGGATTCTCAACAACATTCCTGCTCTCCACCTTTGTCTTAAGATCTTCTCTGACGCAGTGCTCCAGAAGTCCTGAATCAACGGTGCTGTTGGCCTTGGAAACTCCTATTCTCTCACAGAAATCCCTTACAGCTTCAGGCGTATATCCTCTTCTTCTTATCCCGGCTATGGTAGGCATCCTCGGATCATCCCAGCCCTCTACCGTTCCTTCGTCCACCATTGCCTTGAGATATCTCTTGCTCATAATGGTGTCTGTAAGGTTCAGCCTGGCGAATTCTATCTGCTGCGGAGGCTGAGGCCATCTTCCTACCTCTCTCAGCACCCAGTCGTAAAGAGGTCTGTGATCCTCGAACTCCAGCGTACATATGGAATGGGTTATTCCCTCTATGGCATCTTCTATGGGATGCGCGAAATCATACATAGGATATATGCACCATTTGCTCCCTGTATTGTGGTGCTCCGCATGGGCTATCCTGTATATGACGGGGTCTCTCATGTTCATATTTGGCGAAGCCATATCTATCCTGGCTCTGAGCACCTTTTCTCCGTCTTCGTATTTGCCCTGTCTCATCTCTTCAAAGAGCTTCAGATTCTCCTCAATGCTCCTGCCCCTGTAAGGGCTTTCCTTTCCCGGCTCCTTTAACGTTCCTCTGTACTCCCTTATCTGATCTGCATCAAGGTCGCATACATAGGCCTTGCCCTTTTTTATGAGCTCCACAGCGCAGTCGTACATCTCGTCAAAGTAGTCGGAAGCCCACAGCCTCCTGTCCCATGTGAATCCCAGCCATTTTACGTCCTGTTCTATGGAATCCACGTATTCCATATCTTCCTTTACAGGATTGGTATCATCGTATCTGAGATTGCATTTTCCGTTATATTTCTCCGCAGTGGTAAAATTAAGGCATATGGACTTGGCATGTCCTATATGGAGATATCCGTTAGGCTCAGGAGGAAACCTGGTATGGACCCTGTCTCCGTATTTATGATTTTCAAGATCCTTTTCTATTATATTGTGTATGAAATTCGATGAAGCGGCCGCGCTTTCTCTGCTCTCCGCCTCTGTTGTCTTTTTTTCCTTTATGTCCGACATATTTCTCCTCCTAAAGCATTTTGCGTTCCCCTGTCCGGTATCCGCTGGATTTAGTATAGCCCAACTTCGCCGATAAATGCAATATGATATTTGAGGATTCGCGCCTCATGTGAAAAAAATAAGGAAGCGCCTGCGCGCTTCCTTAAAAGGCTTTTTAATAAGAAGTCTTTGATTATCTCTCAACTATCATGGTAGTACCCTGTCCGCCGCCGATGCACAGAGTAGCCATTCCTGTCTTGGAATCTCTCTTTATCATCTCATATATGAGGGTAACCAGTATCCTTGCTCCGGATGCTCCGATCGGATGTCCCAGAGCGATAGCTCCGCCGTTTACGTTGAGCTTTTCAGGATCAAATCCCAGATCCTTGCCTACTGCTACAGACTGAGCTGCAAAAGCCTCGTTGGCTTCGATAAGATCGATATCGTCAACTGTCATGCCTGCTTTGTCCAGAGCCTTCTGGCAAGCGTAGATAGGAGCTATTCCCATGATGCTAGGGTCAACTCCTGCCGAAGCGTATGACTTTATTGTGCAGAGCGGCTTTATTCCCAGCTCGTCAGCCTTTTCCTTTGACATAACGATCACGGCCGCTGCGGCGTCGTTTATACCGGAAGCGTTGGCAGCAGTAACCATTCCGTCCTTCTTGAAGGCCGGTCTCAGCTTTGAAATATTCTCAGCTGTTACGCCGTCTCTAGGGTACTCGTCTGTATCGAACACGATAGGATCGCCCTTTCTCTGAGGGATCTCTACAGGAACGATCTCATCCTTGAATTTTCCTTCCTTTATTGCAGCTATTGCTCTCTGCTGTGATCTGGCAGCAAACTCGTCGAGCTCTTCTCTTGTAAGGTTCCACTGCTCAGCTACGTTCTCAGCCGTTATTCCCATGTGGTAATTGTTAAAAGCGCATGTAAGACCGTCGTTTGTCATCATGTCAACGATCTTGTTGTCGTTCATTCTGGCTCCCCATCTTGCCGTAGGGATAGCGTATCCTGTAGCTGACATGTTCTCTGTTCCGCCTGCTACTATGATATCGGCATCTCCTGCTTTTATCATCTGAGCTGCCAGTGAAACAGTCCTCAGACCTGATCCGCAAACCTTGTTCAGCGTCATTGCAGGTACTTCCTTAGGGATACCCGCATCCAGAGACGCCTGTCTGGCAACGTTCTGTCCCAGACCGCCCTGCAGAACGCATCCGTAAACAACTTCATCTATAGCTGCCGGTTCGATTCCCGCTCTCTTTATAGCCTCTTTGATGGCAATGGCTCCCAGAGTCCTCGCAGAAGTGTTCTTAAGGCTGCCTCCGAAGCTTCCTATTGGCGTTCTCACCGCGCTGGCAATTACAACATCTCTCATAACAAATTTTCCTCCTTAAATTCCGCCGGCATCCGCGTTACCGGTCGATTTGCTCAGTATTCAGCCGTTTTCCTAATTTACTACACCTACACACGATAGCATATTTGTCTTTAAAATTCAAGCATTTTAAATTTTACCTGAGATTTTTTCGATCCGGTCTAAAAAGCCTGTTATTTGAATACTCCTATATATTTTTCAAGAAGCTTTACAGGCTTGTATGACAGCTTGGCCTTTCTCAGATTCGCTATACCCATGTCCTCTTCCCTGTTTATATATTTTGCCTTTGAAGCCACGTTTTTACAGAATTCATTGTTTATTGCCTGGTACAACCCTCTGAAGTTGACGTTGGCTTTTTCCACATGCTCTGTTATCGTGTTCTTTCCGAGCTGCCCGCCTATGGCTATTGCTTCTATCTTTCCGTCTATAAGTATGGCTCCGGCGCTGTATCCGACGCTCTCTATATTGCGGAAAACATCCTCCATCGCCTCTTCTTCCATTTTGAGCATCTCCATTTCATGGGGCGGAACATCTTTCCTGCTGTTGAATTCATCTATGAATTTCATGGCATCATCCGCCATGTGGGATGACAGCTCCAAATACTCGTACTCATATGTTTTCTTGAAATAGTTGAGATGGTTCTTCTTGCTGTGATAGGCTCTTCCCTTAAGGTCAATGAGATCCTGTGTCAGATATATATAGTCGTAGTTAGGCCTGTCGTCGTTAAACGACATCTCAGGGCAGGCCTCCTTTATTATCTCCATGAGATGAAACGGCACAAGTCTGAGGCTGAAAGGCTGTCCCGCTTTATCGAACACTTCCTTTGCCTTAAAGATCGTCTCCCTGAGAGACTCCTTATCGTATTCTCCTGTCCTTGTAAGCGGCGGGAACATAAACGGGAGTATTATTCCCTCTTCAAGCTCCAGGTGGCTTATGCCGGTTATGCACATATAGTCACCTATTATGTCCCAGCTGAACTTGTTTATGTCTCTCCACATATACTGAGCCGAAAACGACAGGCCTGACGTCTTGTATTCAAAGCCGTTGAGATATTCATCAAGTATCTCCCTGTCCTCTATGGTTATCCTGTTATCGAACATATACATAGGCAATTTCCTCCGGCTTATTTCACTATGGCTGATATCTCCTTGAACTCATCAGCTTTTGAATCTCCCATTATCTCGTAGAGCACCGATTCGTATGTGGTTATCACAGCTCCCGCTTCTCCCATTCTGGCCACTGCCCATACCTTGTCCTCTTCGCTTCTTGAGCCTATGCAGTCCACAACAAGATATACGTCATACCCTTCGTCCAGAAGCTGCAGCACTGTCTGCTGTACGCATATGTGAGCTTCCACTCCGCATACGGCTACGGTCTTGTTCCCGGCTTCTTCTATGCGTGCTCTGAACTCATCGTTTTTCATGCAGCCGAAGCTGGTCTTTTCCACGTGTTCAAAATCGCCGAGCGCCTCTGATATCGATGGGATGGTTTCGCCTATTCCCTTTGTGTACTGCTGGGTGACAACAGCAGGTATACCCAGGGTCTTCATTCCCTTCACGAATCTTGTGAGTTTTTCTTCCAGCTCTTCCTTTCCGCTCATTACGGGCATTAGCTTTTCCTGTACATCTACCACTACGAGGGTGACGTCCTTTCCCGTTATCATATTCATTTATCTATCCTCCATTCCTTTATCTTCTCGATCATGGCGTAATCCGTCAGATCTCTTTTGAGGGGCGTTATGGTCGCGTACCCCTCCTGCATGGCTATAACGTCTATTGTGTCAGGCAGGCCTTCGTATATAACCGGTTCTCCCGAATACCTGTAGCCTGTTTTGCCGTTTTCCAGTTCTATGGGCGCGAAAAACTCCTTGTACTCTCTTCTTCCCAGGCCGGCGTACTTAACTCCCTTTATCTCATCATCCGGCAGATTCGGGATATTTATGTTCAGAACAGTATCAGGAGATATTTTGTCCGCAGCTTTTCTTACAGTATCAACAGCCAGACTGCGGGCGCAGCCGAAATGCTCAGGATGATGACTGTTTATCGAGACAGCAACTGCCGGCGCTCCGCATATGGAGCCCTCTATGGCTGCCGCGACAGTCCCTGAGTAAAGTGTATCTGTTCCCAGGTTTCCTCCGTGATTTATCCCCGAAAACACCATATCTATCTTTATGCCCTGTGCTGCAAGGATCCTCATACCCAGCTTCACACAGTCAGCAGGCGTTCCTGAGAATTTCATAGCGAACCGGGCGCCTTTGAATTCCGCTTCCTCCCCGGTTATGGCCTTTGAGACAGTTATACCGTGGCCGCTGGCGCTTCTCTGCGAGTCCGGCGCAAACACATAGATGTCAGCTTCCTCTGACAGAGCCTCCACCAGCTCCCGTATCCCTCTGGCATCGATTCCGTCATCATTGGAAACCAGTATATTCATAGTCAGTACCTCTCGTCATCTAATTTGTCACGATCTTTCACCTTGTTCTGAAAATCGTTATACAGCAGAAATTATACCATAGGTGTCAAAAAAAATAAAGTCATCAGGGATTCTCCGTAAAGGAGGATCCAGGATGCAAAACAGCCCCGCGGGGCTGTTTTGCATCTTTTCGTTTTATTACATATTTATTACATATAATATGTCTGCCAGGCCGGCGTGATCCGGATCCTCTGTCAAAACAGCGTCAGTCTCCCAGGACTTCTCCTATTGCCTCGTTTATGACAAGGGTAGCCCTGCTGTCGTAAGGCGTATCCGACTTGTTTATGAGTATCAGGTCATTGCCTCTGAAATAATCTATGAGTCCCGCCGCCGGATATACCACAAGGGATGTCCCTCCCACTATGAGAGTATCCGCTTCCTTTATCAGGTCTATGGCCTGCTTCAGGACTCTTTCGTCAAGGGATTCCTCGTATAAAACCACCTCAGGCTTTAATGTGCCTCCACAGTTTTCGCATTTGGGAACACCCTTTACACAGTTTCTTTCATTCATTATATAATCAAGTCCGTAACGCATACCGCATTCGATGCATCTGTTTCTCAGTATGGAGCCGTGAAGCTCTGTTACTTTTTTGCTTCCTGCCTTCTGATGCAGGCCGTCTATATTCTGAGTTATCACCCCTGCCAGCTTTCCTTCTTTTTCCAGCTCAGCCAGAGCGATATGCGCCTTGTTCGGCCTGGCGTCAGGATATACGAGATTTTTCTTGTAATAATCAAAAAACACCTCTGTATGACGCTCGAAAAAAGGCTTTGAAATAATGTACTCAGGCGGATACCCGTAGTCGTTCATAGCCCTGTACAATCCCGTCTCGGAACGAAAATCCGGTATGTTGCTCTCCGTTGAGACTCCGGCCCCTCCGAAAAAGACCGTATTGCTGCTTCTGTCAATTATATCGCGCACTCTTTTGTCCATAAGCTTTCCTCCTGTTCTTATCCCCTTTTTTATTATATCACGTCCTGAGGATAATTGGCGCGATCCCTATGCGTTTTTTGAAAGCCGTTTTCTCATATGCCGCCGGACATGCTTCAGCGCAAGTCTGCCTCCATCTCCGTAAGGTGCTTCCAGTACCGAACAGGCATATAATTTTTCTGGCATCTCGGATTTGTTCGTTCCTTTATAGCTATATTCTCAAAATACCGCTTCCAAAGGTTCCTGTACATTTCCTCGTCTTCTGACATTGGGGGTATGTCGTTTTCGCCAAACGCCGATATGTACCAACGGCCGCAATAGGCTATGAGAGCCTTGCCTCTCGCCTTGTCATGGATGATGAATGGATCGTTTTTAAGGCGGTCGCAGAAATGTCCCGCAATAAGCTCCAGTATATCGTTGTCAGGCTCTATGACACTGTAAAGCACGTTTCCTTCTGTTACGGAAAACCTGAGAAGCCCCAGCATCCTGTCCACTTCTCTGTTCACTTTGTATTCAGCCTGCTGGATATCGAATACAGCGCTGTTTCCGTGCAGGGATGACACTTTCCCTCCCATCTTAAATCCCAGAACAAGATATCTGAGTATCTTCATCTCCCTGTTCTCCACCGAAGACAGATACGCCTTGTATATCCTCCTGAGATCAAATGTCGATATTTTCTTTTCAACAGCATCGTAAACGGCCGCCGACTTTACCGGATCGGTCTCCACCTCCATAAATCCTCCAAGAAGCGTGGACTGATAATATTCTTTCCTGAATATTCCCGACGCCCTGTCAGTGTAATAGTGATGATGGACACAGGTGAGAACGCCTTCAAACGTACCGTCGTAAAGATAATCCAGCACAGGCCCTTCCTCCCTTCCTCTATATGATGCCCGATGATGACAGTTTTTCTCTCCGCTCCCCTTCTTCTATCCGGTTCCATCCGCTGTCGAACATAGACAGCTGGAGGCCGTTTTCCATCTGGAGGATCGAATTCTTTATGGTCTCAGGCTCAAAGGCTTTGTCCCCGTAATACCTGCCTATACACGTGATAAAGTATTTCGCCCGCTTCATCACGACTCCCATTTTCCTGAGATCCTCGAATCTGACAGCAGAAACTTTTCTCTGTCTCACTATACGCTTCGCCGAAACAGCTCCCACTCCCGGTATCCTCAGGAGCTCCCCGTATGAAGCCTTGTTTACTTCAACCGGAAATCGATCCAGGTTACGCAGCGCCCACATGACCTTGGGATCAAGATCCGGATCAAGATTCGGACCTCCGTCTCCGAATATCTCCCCTGCTGTGAATCCGTAAAAACGCAGAAGCCAGTCAGCCTGATATATTCTGTGTTCCCTGGCAAGGGGCGGCGCTGTGCCTGTTCCCGGCAGGATGGGGGAATCCACTACAGGCACATATGCCGAATAGTAGACTCTCTTCATCTTAAATGCATGATAGAGGTTCTCGCTGGTGGTCAGTATGCTTTTATCGGTTTCTCCGCCGGCTCCTATTATCATCTGGGTAGTCTGGCCCGCGGGCGCGAATATGTCTTTTTTCCCTTCGCGCACTGCGGGAAGGCCGCCCGGAACGGAAAACGCCTCTTCGCCCTTTGCCAGATAATTTTCAGGCGTGTTTATATCCACTCCTTTAAACATTGTCCCCGGCCCTTTCAGGGATTTTCTCTCTATGAGGGTGTTTGTTATCTGCCTCATGGGTTTGAATATTGCCTCCGGTTTTTTCTGAGGGGCAAAGGCTTCAAGGCTTTTTGCTGACGGCAGCTCTATATTGACGCTGAGTCTGTCAGCGAGCAGCCCTATCATATGAAGCAGCTCTCGGGACACTCCCGGAATTATCTTGGCATGGATATATCCGGCAAACCCGTACCTGTTCCTGAGGATGGACAGGCACTCCATTATCCTCTCCGCCGTATGATCCGGCGAACGCTCCACGGCTGAACTTAAGAACAGCCCCTCCACGTAGTTCCTCCTGTAAAATTCAATGGTGAGTCCAGCCAGCTCATCAGGCTCAAAGGAAGCTCTCGGAAAATCGTTGCTCCGCCTGTTGACGCAGTATTCACAGTCATAAGCGCACTTATTGGTAAACAGCACTTTAAGGAGCGAAATGCACCTTCCGTCCGCTGACCACGAATGACATATCCCGGCGCAGTAGGCGTTTCCTATCTTTCTGTCATTGCCTCTTCCGACTCCGCTTGTGGAGCAGGATACGTCGTACTTGGCGCTGTCTGCCAGTATCTTTAGTTTTTCCATCGTTTCTTCCGTAACGTTCATATGGATATTTTATCACTTCGCAAACATATGTTCAATACTTTTATGAACACAAGTTCTTATACCTTGCGATGACATTTCATCCCCCCTTTTAACAAGGCTCGAACGTATATTTTAAATAATAGTAATTTCTTTAGAACAGTTTCTGTGATATAATCGTTTTATGGATCAACGTATCACCGGAAACGCAGGATCTAAAACGGTTATTGAAAAGGAGAAGTGTTATGAAGAAAAAGAATTCAAGATCACTTTGCACAGTGCTTCTGATCTCACTTATGATGGCAGTAACTCTGGTATTTTCCGGCTGCGGCGGCGAGCCTGAAACCCTTGAGGACTATGTTAACAGCAATGAGGAGGTCCAGGAGCAGATCGATTCTCTCTCATCAACGTCAGCAGGCGGTGGCGGCATGACAGTGGAGATAAACGGGAACACAGTGGAATATGTATATCAGTATTCTCAGACATTTGATGATGCTGCCATAGCTCAGATGGTTCCGCAGTTTGAAAGCTATATGGCGAGCGCAGGGTCTACCTTCAGCAACATAGGAGACAGTCTTGAAGAAGAATCAGGCATAAGCGGCGTCATCGTAAAAGTTTCATACCTCAACGGCGACGGCAGTGAAATATTCAGCCAGGAATATTAAAGCGCAGCAATCGCGCTAAAAAAAAGAGGTCGGTTCAATTAGCCGAGGTGCGATAACGAAGTAAATATGTAAGGTGGCGGAGCAGCCGAAGGGCTGTGCCGCCGCTTTGCGTTGTCAGGCTGTTT
>CAWVKQ010000058.1:0-15175 GCA_963929955.1 Bacillota bacterium | reverse complement strand
AGTATCCACAGCCCTCATAACAGGCTTTATGGCAAAGGAGAGCGTTGTTTCGACTCTTTCGGTGCTCTTTGGCTCCACGTCGGCTCTCGTTGCGGCCATAACGCCTCTTGCGGCTCTTTCTCTTCTGGTCTTCTGCCTGCTGTACACTCCGTGTGTGGCAGCGGTAGCCTCCATAAAAAGAGAGCTGGGCGGCAGATGGGCGCTTATGGTTGTTGTATTCCAGTGCGTTATAGCATGGCTGGCAGCGTTTGCGGTGCGGCTTATAGGTATGATGATAATCTGAGCTCCCGCATTTACCAAAAAAAGATTTCTCCCTGCAAACTCGCCTTATGGCAGTAAGCAGGGAGAAATTTTATACTGTCTTATATTATTTTATTATTCTGACCCTCAGTATATCGTCTCCGATGATGCCCATGGAGGCTGCAGTATCCGTATCTGCGTCTATGTCAGCAAGTGTGTAGGTGTAATCGCCCTTTGTCTTGCTTATCATATCCCCCTTGGCTATGGAAGCCACGGTCTCCGACACGTTTGATCCGGCTCTTGATATTATGGATATTCGCGCGCCTGTCCTTGGGCCAAGGCTGCAGGCCGGCATGTTTACGGAATTCGTTATATTGCCGTTTTCAAGATAATCCATTATTTCGTCGGCAGCCATGGAAGCGCAGTTGTCCTCAGCTTCGGCAGATGAAGCCCCCAGGTGCGGAGTGAATATCACTCCCGGTTTTCCGACTACGGCGTCGTTAGGGAAATCCGTGACATAATAACGAAGCTTGCCGTCTTCAAGAGCCTTGAGCATGTCTTCATCGTTTACAAGCTTGTCTCTGGCAAAGTTGAGGAATACGGCTCCGTCCTTCATCTGTGCGAAGGCTTCGGAATTTACCATTCCCTTTGTATCATCGGTAACGGGAACATGAATGGATATGTAGTCGCACTTAGGATAGAGATCCTTGAGAGCATCGACTATGGTTATGGTATTGGAAAGAGAAAGGGCGGCCTTTACGGAAAGGAACGGATCATATCCGATAACATCCATTCCGAGCCCTTCAGCGGCATTGGCAACCATGGCGCCTATAGCTCCGAGTCCTATTACTCCGAGGGTTTTGCCCTGTATCTCGGTTCCGGCGAACTGGCCCTTGCCCTTTTCAACAGCCTTGCCCACGCCTTCTGTTCCGACGAGAGTCGAAGCCCACTGCAGGCCTGCCGGGATGTTTCTCGCTGCCATGAACATGCCTGCGAGGCAAAGTTCCTTTACGGCATTGGCATTGGCTCCCGGTGCGTTGAATACCACGATACCCTTATCGGCGCATTTGGAAAGCGGGATGTTGTTGACGCCTGCTCCTGCTCTGCCAACAGCCAGAAGGCTTTCGGGAAGATCCATTTCGTGCATGTCATAGCTTCTCAGGATTATGGCGTTCGCCTCGTTCACATCTTCTGTTAAAGTGTAGTCATCGGTGAGTCTTGCAAGGCCTACCGGTGATATTTTGTTTAAAGTTCCGATCTTATACATATTTCACCTCTTGTTCCGTATCATCATGCCGCTTTTCCGCAGCTTGTAAAAGATTTGATTTTGAAATCTATTATACCATTTTACGTTAAAGAGGTAAAGTGCAATCATACTGCGGATTTCACCCCGGCATCGCAATCAACGGCATCTATTATGGGCTCAAGAGATGAAAAATCCATAAAGCTGATGCTTTTTCCGTAGGTGCGGAGGAATTCCCTGTCCTCGGGCGATAGACTGCCGGCCGGCCGGCGCTTCAGGTTGAAGCAGAGCAGCGACATCATGGCCTTGTGTCCCGGGCTGAGGCGTGAATAGTCTATGGCGCCGCGAAGATGAAAGAAACTGGCTCGCCTGCATAGATCGTTCGGAAGAGACCTTTTTACGGAAGTTATTATGTTTTTGGAAGTTTTCGGATCCCGTGGATCGGAAAGACCCACGGTAACTATTATAAGGGAAGCCGATTTTTTAAGACGGCCTTTGGCGAGAGTCTTTGACAGGCCCAGGATCCCGCCGGCATAAAGGCCTCCGACGTATATTACCGTGTCAATGTCTGAGAGGTCTGTGACCTTCTCGTAGTTTACGGCTCCTATGCCTGTCTCGGCGGAAAGCTTATGGGCGTAAAGCCTTGACGAGCCGTATCTGCTGCCGTATACGATGAGCTTTTTCATATATGTGTATGTCTCCTTTCCCGTTTGTCGCCTATTATAGATCATCTTCGTTAAAACCAGTGGCAGAGCAGCGAAAAAAATACGTAAAATCATTATAAAAGACCATAAAGCTTTACGCCAAAAGCCCCGGGTGATATAATATAAGTTATTAAATCGCCGGACTGACACGAAGGCGTGAATATAATTTTGGAATATGAAAGCAGAGGTGACGATTTTGAGTAACACGAGAGCGTATAATTTCTCGGCGGGCCCTTCAATGCTTCCGCTGAGCGTTATTGAGGATGTAGCGGCCAATCTGGCCAATTACAAGGGCTGCGGCGAATCCGTAATGGAGATGAGCCACAGATCGGCAGAGTTCAAGGCCATACTGGAGGATGCCGAAAAGAACCTTAGAGACATAATGAACATTCCGGACAACTACAAGGTCATGTTTATACAGGGAGGCGGTACCCTCCAGTTTGCCATGGTTCCGCTGAATCTTCTCAGAAAGTCCGGCAAGGCTGATTACATAGTTTCCGGAACATGGGCGAAAAAAGCCGCAAAGGAAGCGGAAAAATTCGGAGACATAAAAATAGTGGCTTCTTCGGAGGACTCCACCTTTACGTACATACCTGAGGTAAAGAGAGAGGATTTCAGACCTGATGCCGATTATGTGCATATAACATTCAACAACACCATATACGGAACCCATTATCCGTACATCCCGGATACCGGCAAGATCCCTCTCGTGGCTGACATGTCATCCTGCATACTTTCGGAAGAAATAGATGTAAGCAAATTCGGTCTCATATATGCGGGAGTTCAGAAGAATGTCGCGCCGGCAGGCATAGCAATAGCCATAATGAGAGAGGATCTTATAGGCTTTGCCAAGTCTGACGTGCCTACGTATCTTGACTATAAAGTACATGCGGACAACGGATCCACATACAACACTCCTAACTGTTTTGCCATATACGTTGCAGGAGAAGTGTTCAAGTACATAAAGGACATGGGCGGAGTGGCCGAGATGCACAGAAGAGATGTCGAGAAGGCCGAGAAGCTCTATGATTTCATAGACGGCAGCGATCTGTACAACTGCCCTGTCAGGAAACAGGACAGATCACTTATGAACGTTGTGTTCGTAACGGGAGATGAAGACCTGGACAAGAAATTCGTTTCCCAGGCCAAGGCAGAAGGACTCCACAACCTCAACGGCCACAGATCCATAGGAGGAATGAGAGCCAGCATATATAACGCCATGCCGATGGAAGGCGTTGATGCCCTCATAGCCTTCATGGAAAAATTCCAGGAGGAAAACAGATAATGAAATACATGATCCTAGTTCCGGACGGAGCCGGAGACGAAAAAATAGAAGCCCTGGGAGGAAGGACGCCTCTCGAGGTCGCTGACATAGAGAATATAGACCGGCTGGCTCACAGAGGCATAGTGGGTATGGTAAAGACCATACCGGAGGGAGTGCCTCCCGGAAGCGACGCAGCCAATCTTTCGGTCATGGGATACGATCCTTCCGTATATCTTACGGGAAGATCACCTCTTGAGGCCGCAAGCATGGGTATAGAAATGTCGGACACGGACGTGGCGTTCAGGACGAACCTTGTCACCCTTACAGGCGAGGGTGACTACGAGGATCTCATAATAACGGATCACAGCGCGGGAGACATAACCACAGAGGAAGCAGCGAAGATCATAGAGGCGGCAAACGAGGCCTTTGCTGATGAAAATATACGGTTTTATCCGGGAGTGAGCTACAGACACTGTATGATAGTCCATAACGGATCGACTGAATACGATATGACTCCCCCTCACGATGTTCTTACCCAGAGGGTCGGGGATCACCTGCCAAAGGGAGAAGGCTCCGGATTCATAAGAGATATGATGAAGAAGAGTTATGACATACTTAAGGATCATCCTGTGAACAAAGACAGGGAGAGCAGAGGACTGAACCCTGCCAACAGTCTCTGGATATGGGGACAGGGCAGGAAACCGGCTCTGTCATCCTTCTATGATAAGTACGGAATAAAGGGGACAGCCATATCAGCGGTGGACCTCATAAAGGGAATCGCCGTATGCGCGGGACTTTCCGCAGTAAATGTAGAAGGAGCCACAGGAACTCTTCATACAAATTTTGAAGGAAAGGCTCAGGCAGCCATAGATGAGTTCAAGGACGGGATGGATTTTGTCTACATACATCTTGAAGGCCCCGACGAATGCTCTCATCAGGGAGATATTGAGGGCAAGATACAGTGTATGGAAAGCATAGACAAAAAGGTCCTGAAACCTGTTGTTGAGTATCTGAGGGAAGCGGGAGAGGACTTCAGAGTGCTGGTGGTACCGGACCACAGGACGCCTCTGGCGATAAGGACCCATTCCGCGGATCCGGTTCCTTTCGTCATATACGACAGCAGGAAGGAAGAGCCTTATGATGAGAAAAAGTGTTTTTCTGAAAAATCAGGAGCAGAAGGGATGTATTTTAACAGTGGATTTGAACTTGCGGACTTTTTCTTTGAAAAATAGGATACTGGTATTGCTCATAGCAGCGGCGCTGTTTCTTACGGGAGTGGCGCCGTCTTTTGCTGATGAAGCGGTTGAAGCCACAGAGATAAACTGGGAGGATGCTCCTGACATCATGGCTACGTCTGCTGTGATGATCGATGCGGGAAACGGCACTGTACTTTATGAAAAGAATGCCGACGAGAGAAGGGATCCGGCCAGTGTGACAAAGATAATGACAGCTCTTGTGGTACTTGAGACCATGGATCTTGACGACAAGGTCACCATAGAGGAGGATGCCGACGAGACAGGCAACAGTATAGATCTTAAGGCAGGAGAGACACTGACCGTTGAGCAGCTTCTTTATGCCATGCTGCTGCATTCTGCCAATGATGCCGCGGAGATCTTGGCTGAGGCCTCAGGCGGTACGGTTGAAAATTTTTGCGATCTTATGAACGAGAGAGCAAAGCGTTGCGGGGCTGAGAATACGAATTTCACGAATCCAAACGGTCTCAACACATACGGACAGGAAAACCACAGGACGACCGCCAGGGATCTTGCTTTCATATCCATGGAAGCCATGAAGAATTCAACGTTCAGAGAGATGGTCTCCACGAGAAAATACACGATCCCGGCAAACAAACAGTCGAAGAAGAGAGTCCTGCATAATACAAATCTCTGCTTTTACGACAAAGACGAGCTTCCGAAATTTGAAGGATCCGATAAAATAGAGGGCTCATACAAGTACAAAGGAGCCAACGGTATAAAGACCGGAACCACGTCGGTAGCCGGTTACTGCTACTGCGGATCAGCCAAGCGGGGAGATACGGAGCTCATAGCGGTAATATTAAACTCCACTACAGGAGAAGAACGGTTCAGAGATGCTATAAAGCTGTGGGACTACGGATTTTCCAAATATGAAACATACGTGGCAGCTGTCGCGGGCAAAGCAGTTGAGGAAGTGAAGGTAAGACGCGGAGCCAAGAACAGCGTAGGAGCAACCGTAGCTGAGGATATGGATATAACCATGAGCAGCAGCTATGATAAGAAGTCGATAAGAACCGTGACAGACTTTAACGAAGACATAACCGCGCCTGTGAAAAAGGGAGACAAGCTGGGTACGATAACCGTAAAAAACGGTGAAGGACAGGTTATAGGAAGGGAAGACCTCATTGCCTTGAGCACTGTTGAGAAAGGCGGGCCGCTTTCATACATAGGGATAGCCGATGAAGATCTGCCGCTGTTTTTCGTAGGACTCGCTTCGGTGATCGCGCTTCTCATACTCCTTAGGATGCTGTACGTCCAGATGAAAAGGAGAAAGAAAAAAAGAAGACGCGCCAGGCTCCAGCGTGATGTGAGAAGGAAGGAATGGGAAAAGGAGAAAGAGCCCTTTAAAAGAAAGTAGGAAATGTTCGATATAAAGGAAAATCTCAGGCAGCTTCCGGATAAACCGGGAGTATATATGCACAAGGACAGGCTGGGCAACATAATATACGTAGGCAAGGCCGTGTCGCTCAAAAACAGGGTCAGACAGTACTTCCAGTCCAAGAGGAACATGTCTCCCAAGGTGAGAAGCATGGTGGACAATATCGCTGAGTTTGAATATATCACTACGGGAAGCGAAATGGAGGCCCTGATTTTAGAGTGCAATCTCATAAAGAAATACAGGCCCAGATATAATGTCCTTCTGAGGGATGACAAGACTTATCCTTACATAAAGATCACAAACGAAGACTATCCCCGAATCATAAAGACCAGACGTGTAAAAAACGACGGAGGAAGATATTTCGGGCCGTACAGCGATGCGGGAGCCGTCAACAGGATAGTGGATCTTTTAAACAGCAGCTTTGCTCTCAAGAGGTGCTCTGCTTCTGTGTTCCCTCCGGGATTCAGACCATGCCTTAACTATCATATAAACCAATGCAGAGGAGTGTGTATCGGTGCAGTCGACAGAGACGAATACATGGAGGCTGTTGAGGGCGCCAGGGATTTTCTCAACGGGAAAAACAGGAGGATAACGGAAGAACTGAAAAAAAAGATGAAAAGAGCCTCAGATTCTCTTGATTTTGAGGAAGCGGCTGTTTACAGAGATTACATAGAAGCGGTAAAATCCCTGTCAGAGACTCAGCGGGTCGTGATGCACCACAGCAAGGATGTGGATATAGTCATACCTGCCAGAGGAAGTGATGAAACATACATGGTGATATTTTCAGTGAGAGACGGAAAACTGGCGGGCAGGGAATCTTACGGGCTCGATGCCTTTGAAGGAGAAGAAAGCGGAGAACTTATCTCCGCTTTTATAAATCAGCATTACAACAGGCTGCCTAATTTTCCGAAAGAAATACTTCTTACGCAGCTCCCTGAGGACAGGGAAGTGCTGGAAGAATACCTTACATCTCTTGCAGGCCACAGTGTTAAGCTGCTCTGCCCCCAGAAAGGAGAAAAACGCGCTCTTGTGGAAATGGCCGCAAAGGATGTGGAGGAAATGGTCAAGACCATTGACGGAAGAGCTGAAGCGGCAAGGGAGAGGAAGCATACTCTTGGAACGGAGATATTCGAAGTACTGGAAAAAGCCGGAGAAATATCAGGCAGGTACGACGGAAGGCAGTTCAGAGTCGAAGCATATGACATATCCAATACGAACGGCGTGGATACAGTCGGCGCCATGGTGGTGTTTGAGGGCCTTGCGCCTGACCGCAGGAGCTACAGAAAGTTCAGAGTCAGGACAGTGGAAGGCCAGGACGATTATAAGTCCATGAAAGAGGTGCTTTCAAGGAGGATGGCTCGCGTATTAAACGGCGATCCCGGATTTGAAGAACTGCCTGACATAATCCTTATGGACGGCGGAAGGGGCCATGTGGCCTGTGCCCTGGAGGTCCTTGAGGCTGCGGGATTTCATATACCTGTGCTGGGGATGGCAAAGGACGACAGGCACAGAACAAGAGCTCTGGTCTACAGGAACGCCAGTACTGGCCTGTACGAGGAAGTGGAGCTTGCGGGAAGACCGCTGCTTTTTAAATACATGGGCCAGGTCCAGGAGGAGGTCCATCGCTTTGCCATCGAGTACCACAGAAAGGTGCGGGGCAAAAATGCTCAGCGCTCGGTGCTCGATGAGATAAAAGGCATTGGCCCTGTGAGAAAAAAAGCCCTTCTCGAGCATTTCAAAAGCATCGATGCCATAAGAGATGCTTCTCCGGAAGAGCTTGAGAAAGCCCCGGGCATGAACAAAGCTTCTGCGGCAAAAGTGCATGAGTATTTTCATCCCGGCGCTCGTGACTGAATATAAGAAGAATATATTGATAAAGGGGCGACATGATGATATAGTAATACCATAAAAACTGCTTATCATTACGGAGGAAAAAAATGGCGGAAAAAAAAGAGTTATACGGATATGATGAAGAAGACATCCTGACCCTTGAATTTGACGACGGTGAAGAAGAGGAGTGCGGTATTCTTGGCGTGTTCGAAGCACTTGACAAGGAATATATCGCTCTCAATCCTCTGGGCACCGAGGACGTATATATATACGGATACAAGGAATACGATGAGGACTATGAGCTCATCGATATTGAAGACGAAGAAGAGTTCAAGAAAGTCGTTGAGGAGTTTGAGAAGCTGGCAGTGGAGTGATGCTGCCTATTCCTGTTTTCCCACAAATCATGCCTGATCGGCATATGAAATGGGAAAACAGCTGTGTTTCAGCATTTTGACAAGGCGTTTTCCAACGAATGTATAGATAAAATATATGTTTGTGGGAAAAATTTGCTTCAAAAAGACATTTTGAGACCCAAAATCCCACAGGATCCATGATATGCATGGAGTCTGTGGGAAAATACTTTTTTGAGAGCCGTAAAACAGGCGATTTTCCCATTTTTACCTTTATGGATATGGCATTTGTGGGAATCCGGAAATACCAGCTGTCCCTGTGTGGTCAGCAGATGTATGAAAGACAGAATCTGTGGATTATATTGTTTACATTTTCTTCGCTTCTGAGATCATATTCATCGGTGCATATAAGGTTGCTGTGCTGTCTGAATCCTGCCTGACGGTAGCGCAGCAGCTTGAGGAATGTTTTATAAGCATAATCACTGTCATCGAGAAGGCCCAGGTGCTCCCAGATGATGATCGTCCCGTCGTCTCTTTTGATGGTGAAGTCGGGATATAAAGTATGGCCGCAGCATTGAAGCTTTGCCTCATAACGATAGGCTATATTGTTTGCTTCAAGCATATTCCCTATATAGCGTTCGGATTTTGAACGCATCCTTATTCCGTTCGAAGTCTCATATATAAGCGATTCCGGTTTGTATTGATTTCTTTCGTAAGGAGCATTGGACCAGGACAGATTTTCCGGAGCAGATGTGAACAGTTCGCAGTCTAGGGGACTCAGTTTTTTCAAAACGGCTTCAGCACAGCTGACGCGGGAATTGTCAGCCAGTGAGCTCAGCATATCTGTCAGCGTTTTGTATTGAAAGACCCTGTCCTGCAAAAGCCCCTCAAGGTATGTCCTGCGTGCGAGAAGATAAATACGCTGAGTATTTTTCGTTATTCCTCTGTCGCCGCCTGGAAGACGCTCAAGGAAGTAGACCCTGCCTGATCTTGTTCGTATATACAGCTTCCCGCCCTTTATGGATCCAAGCTCGCTTTTGATATATGATATTTCATCTTCAAGGCCTTTGAGAAGCCGGTTCAGTGTGCAAATGTATCTGTCATCTCGCATAGCAATACTCCCTTCAATCTTTATGGAAAATTTTACCATAAAACTGAAATTAAAGCAATACTGTGAAGAAAAGGTTTGACAAAAATGAAGCAAAACAGTATTCTATAGTTAAAAAAAGACTTTAAAAAAATAAAAGTCAAATAAAAACAATAAACAATATCATTAGAATCGTTAAAACATGTGCAGTTGAAAGGAGTAAAAAATGAACAGGGAAGCAGTTAATTACGTGCGCGCGCTGAAGCCCGAGGGACTGCCAAGCGGTGAATCCGTTTTGGAGGAAGGCCGAAAAATAGGCAGAGAGATCAAGATGAAACGAAGCCTTTTCCTCGAGAAAAACGGATACGACACCTATGAGGATTATGTCCAGGAAAATATCCGCAAGGGAAAGATAACCTGGGAGATATTCATGGGGCTTGCTACTCTGGAGGAGCAGAAGGAAGCCATAAAGGCTGCTTACGAGTTCAATCAGAGGACAGGGATAAATCTCGATACCATAGAGATAATAGCCAGTCAGCTTATGGCTCTTCCTAAGGGGTACAGGGAAAAGGCAGCAAAACCCACCAGTTTTGTCATGAATGAGACGGAGGACTGGGTCAACATGCAGACCGCCCCGATAGAGCTTATATTTGCCGATCACCATCTGGCCAGCCCAAATGCTCTTGAGTCTACCATAAACGCCGTAAAGGCAGGATCTCCGAGAGTGGGTCTTGTCTCACAGTTTTTCTGGAGCCAGCCGGGATTCACTGATCACAGACAGCACATGATAGATTTCGTCAAATCCATAGGTATAGTTTCATCAAAGTGGGACGACCATATAAGTGTCGATTCATATATGGATGACGGTTTTCCGGGATATGCGATGGATTGCGTGACATACGTGGGATATGCTCTGCTTGAGCACTATATAATACACGACCTTTGTCACACCAGATATCAGACGGCATTAGGAGGACTCCTTAAGGAGCAGAAGAGCAGAGCTGCCATACCGGTAGCCATACATCAGCTTCTTTCAAACGATGAGCAGAGAGCGATTTCATACATGAACGGATCCACAGTCACTCAGTGGGAGCATGATATTACTGCCAACTACGGATCCAGCGGAGAAGAGATAATGTTCGACTGCCTCGTAGAAAGAAAGTACAAAATGGGTATGGCTCTCAATACGATAGCGATAACGGAGAGGATAGCGGTGCCTACAGCTCAGGCGCTCTTTGATATATGCTCCGTAGGCGCGAGAGCCTTTGAAGGAGCTAAATACTGGGAGGATATGATCGACTGGACAACCATGGACGAAATAGTCGACTATCTCAAGAGAGAAGGAAAGCTCTTTTTTGAAAACACGATGAACGTTCTTGAGGAGGCCGGTATAAACACGAAGGATCCTCTCGAAATATTCATGACGTTAAAGAAGATGAACCCTAATAGGTTTGAGAAGACATTCCATCACAGAGTGGACGAGAACGGCAATCTCAATCCAAAATACCCTACGGTACTGGGACGACAGACAGTTGAGCTCCGTGAGGAGATAGTAGCAGATGTAAAAGCCAGGGGAATTGAAGAGGAGGCGCTCAAAGGCAAGAAGGTGGCTGTCGTATCCGGAGACGGTCATACATACGGCCTGATAGTTGTTGATTCCGTGCTTTCCGCCATGGGAGCTGAAGTTATAAACGGAGGTGTTGACGTTGATCCTCCGACAGCGTTGGATCTTGCCGACGAAGAAGGGGTAAAATATATAGGAATAAGCGTTCACAACGGACAGGGACTGGATTATGCCGAGCAGATACTGGATCTGGCCGCAAAAAGAGGCAGAGAATACCACATATTCATGGGAGGAAAGCTCAACGCCATACTTCCGGGAGACTCAGTACCTACGGATGTTACAGATAAAATAAACGAGCTGGGCATAACGGCAACAGAGGATCTTTATGATCAGATATGCATGATAAGAGATACGGAGTAGCAGCATGGGTCTTATATTAGGTATGGATACCGGCGGCACGTTCACAGATGCCGTGCTGCTGGATCAGGATACCAGGGAAGTGGTAAAAAAGGCAAAAGCTCCCACGACAAAGTACGATCTTTGCGTGGGTATAAGAGAGTGCATCGGGAATCTCAGCTATGAACGAATGGAAGACATAAAGCTTGTATGCCTTTCAACGACCCTTGCGACGAATTCCATAGTTGAGGGCAAGGGCTGCAGAGTAGGGCTTGTCATAACCGGCAAGCTGCCTTTCGGAGCCGGGACGCTTCCTGAGGCTGAGATCGTCATGGCAGGAGGAGCTCTGGACATAAGGGGGCGGCTGCAGAGAGATCTTGATGAGGATGAAGCAAGGAAAAATATAGCGGCGCTTAAGGGAAAGGTGGATGCCGTAGCCATATCGGGATATGCATGCGTCAGAAACCCGGAACATGAAATAGCGGTAAGAAGGATAGTGAGGGAAGAGCTTGACGTGCCGGTGGTGTGCGCTCACGAGCTTACATGCGAGCTGGGGTATTACGAAAGGACCGTGACCGTAGCGCTCAACGCACGACTTATACCCCTCATAAAGACTCTTATGGATGACACGCAGATCTGTCTTGCAGAGAGAGGGGTCAGGGCGCCCATGATGATGGTAAAGGGAGACGGCTCATATATGGACAGCGGATATGCAGAGGAAAGGCCTGTCGAAACCATTCTGTCGGGTCCTGCCGCCAGCATCAAGGGAGCGATGTTTCTCAGCGGCCTTGATGATGGCACAATAATAGATGTGGGCGGGACCACGTCAGATATCGCTGCCCTGAGATCCGGTAAAGTAGAGATATCCATGGAAGGAGCGCAGGTAGGAGGCTGGAAGACCAGAGTCAAAGCCATAGACGTCTACACCTGCGGAGTAGGAGGCGACAGCCGCATAACTCTGAGAGAAGACGGTTCTGTAAAGGTAGGCCCGGATAAAGTCATACCTGTGTCGTACGCTTCCTCGCGAGGCATCACAGGCAGTATAGACAGAGGCAATATGACAGCCCAGGAACAAAAGTACAGGAAAATGTTCGGGCTCAGCGATATATCCAACGATATAGGGTTCACGCCTACGGATATGGCTCATCTGATAGGCATATACGATGCCTGGGACAGAGAAGCCGCAGGAGCAGCTCTTAAGAAAATGGCTGAATCAGCGGGAAAGAGCGAAGAAGAGATGCTAAGCTGCCTGGTAGAAGCCTTCAGGAAAGCTGTGAACGGTGCTCTTGCGGACAGTGACAAGCTGGAGGAGGGAGTACCGGTAGTAGCTCTTGGCGCTCCCGCGGAAGCGTGGATGCCTATAGTCATGAAGGACAGCCCGAATCCTCTGGTAGTGCCAAAGCATTCAGAGGTAGCCAACGCTGTGGGAGCCGCTATCGGCGAGATAGAAGAGGTAGTCGAGGTCCTTATCAGATTTGACGATATGTCGAAGAGATATGTCAGCTATTCAAAGTGGAAAAGAGGAGAATTCGAGGATCTGGAAGAGGCTAAGAGAGTATGCCTTGCGGAGGCGGAGGATTACGCCCGAAAGGAAGCGGAAAAGTGCGGGTGCGATGATCCTGAAATATTCAGTGAGATAAATGACGAATACTGCGATTCCTATGACGGAAAGAACAGTATATTCGTGGAGACGGCAATAAACGTAATAGCTGTAGGCCCTCCGAGATTTATATGACGTAAGATCATAACAGGCTGCCCTGTTGATGCGAGTCGACTGAGCAGCCTGTTTGCTATTTGTGTATTTAATTTGATATGAGCTTTACCTTAGGTCTGAGACAGTCTATTGCCATCTGGATTGTCCCGTTAAGATAATCTTCGCTGTAGTTTTTCTGGAAGATAAAGTCAGGTATAAAGGATTCGGGAAATATCTTCCTGCAGTCTGCCCGGATCTCGTCGTAAACATCTCTTGTAAAGCTTTCGCCCATAAAAACAATTGAAGCCGGATTTATGGTGGAGATTATGGCAGCTACGGAGAATACGGTCTCATTGACTATGTCGGCATTCTCATTTTTGGCAATATCCGGATGAAGGAAGTTGTTGTATATGTAATGTATCTCCCCTTCATTGTTGAAGTGTCCCTTGTATATTCGGCCGTTTATTATGAATCCCGCCCCCACCGGGTGATCGAGCGGAGCGACTATTGTGGCAAGAGTATTCCCCTGGCATTCGGGATGAGTTTTGTAATAGCCGTACGCGCTTATGGCAGGACTTCTGTCTATGGCTACGTTTATGTCGTGATTTCTTTCAAGCAGCTCAGCCAGCTTGACGCCGTTGAGCTCTTCTATGTCGTTTATTCCTATGGTGCCGTCGTTTTCAATAAATCCCGGTATTCCGATGCCTATGGCTTTTATGTTTTCGTGAGTCTTCATAAGATTTCCCACGAGCCTGTCGATGGTGTCAAAATGTATATGCTCGTATGCCTGGACCTGCTCTTCTATGATCTCGCCGTAAAGGTTGGTGACAGCGTATCGAAGAGTCTTTACGTCTGAGTCGGCATGGAGTGTCATGGCTATCACCAGAGAAAAATTTTCATTGTAGATATACTGACGGGCAGGTCTCCCTCCGCTGAGGTTCTCAAGATCGCCTTCTATGATCTCGCCGGAACCTACCAGCTCTTTTAATATGTTGCCGCATGTGGCTATGCTGAGACCCGTTTCCCTGGCGAGCTCCGTGCGGGTAGCAACTCTGAATTCCTTGAGAGTGTCCAGTATCAGATTGGAATTGGACTCCTTGACCCGCAGAGTGTTATTGGTTAGGGATGAGTTTTCCATTTGTCGTGCTTCTCCTTGCATTTATTAAACCATTTATAGTTAGGTTTTACATATAAATTTTATATATAAATAATACTTAGATATTATCACCGACAGGTAGAATTGTCAAACCCTTTACCTCCCTTTAATACAAAGGGAGAGCAAGGTAATGCAAAGTATTTGACAAAACATTATTAAATGATATAATAAAAGGCATAAACAATATAATTTTAAAACAGTTTTGAAAGGAGTAGAAAAATGGAAGTGAATGTTAATGCATTGTACGAAAAACGTAAGGTACGTCTTGCCATATTCGGACTGACCATTGCGTTTATCGCGGCTGCAGCCAACACTACGTTCCAGAACTTCAACGTGGCGGCTAGTGGCGTAATCAGCGGAGGCTTTGGAACAACCTTGCTGGCTTCATACGTGCTGAGCGTATTTACGCTGGGCATATGTGAGCTTATGGGCGGAATCATAGCAGTACTTTTTAACGTAATAGTAAAAGGAATGCCTATAGCTGAATACGGCAGAATCTGGGGAGTAAAGTCATCAAGGACTATACTTCTCGCTTCGGTTATAAGCAGCCCGATCGCAACCGCAGCGGCAGTAATGGCCATAGCTCAGTGCGGTTCTACATATGCTAACTGCATCATAGGACTGACACCTGCTATTACGGCAATACTGGGAATGATCATCCTTAAGGAAAAGACGGGCGTAAGAGTTTGGTTCGGAATAATATGCAGTACTGTCGGAGTTCTTATCGCAACATTCGGACCTCCTGAAGGAGTAGTGAATTTCTATTCGGGAATAGCGCTGGCGTGTGTTTGCCCGCTTGCTTATGCCGTTGAGAACATCATAAGCGTACATGCTCTTGATGTAAGTGATTCGATGCTGGCCTGCCCTATGTACAGAATGATAGGAAGCGCAGTTTTAGAATTCATAATCTGCATCATCGTGTGCGCGGTAACAGGTCATCTTGACTGGCTGACACTTATATTATCCCTCATAACATCATCGCCTCTGTGCATGCTGTTCCTGCTCTGCACAGCA
>CAWVKQ010000057.1:0-25540 GCA_963929955.1 Bacillota bacterium | reverse complement strand
GCTTCACAGGCAGTATCACAGGAAAGATAGACGACAGCAGCATATGGGGAAAGGATAGATATTTTGAAGAGCTGCCGTCTGTTATAAAAAACGAAAAGGGCGAAACCGTAAGACTTCTCTACAGAGCAGTGGAGACGAAGATCGAATTTTCCGGAAAAGACGGCAAGGTGATCCAGACCGCAGAGGCAGAGGATTCTCAGGACAACAGGACATACACGTATGATTTCGGAGAAGGGCTCTTTGAGCCTGCATATTATCCTGACGGACCGGGGCAGGAGGAGGCTGACGTCAACAGAGCGCTTACCCGCGACACATACAACCGCCTGAAAACAACGGATCTTGAGGTGAGCAAGACCTGGGAAGGCGACAGAGACAATGCCTACGGTACGAGACCTGAGACTGAGAGGACGGGCTACGACTGGGAAACAGCCTTTGTCATACAGAAAAAGGCTGCCGATGCCGGTGAAGACAGCTGGGAAAATGTTCAGGTGTATAAAGGAGAGATGTCTGAAGATCTCATAATATACCTTTACGGCAACGATAAAGACAGCGAAGCTTCAGCTCAGGTGACCGGGCTTCCTGAGAGCGATCCGGAAGGAGTAAAATATATATACAGAGCCGCGGAGCTTCAGCCTGATCCGGACAGATACGCCGACGGACACGCGGAGGCTGATAAGACGGTTTCAGAAGGAGAAGCATATAACGAGGCCTACAGTGTGTCCTATGACAAGGAACATCTTGAGGCTGTCAACACCATGGAAACAACAGAAAGGTACGCAAAAAAGAAGTGGAACGGCCCTGCCGCTGATTCCGTGACTCTGGAGCTGCAGTACCTGACAGAGGATGAGAAGGGTGAAAAGCAGTGGGCTTCCTTTGAGAACAAGGCTGAAGTCATACTTGACGGATATAAGGATATAAATCCGGCAAAGCCTTATTACGAATACGAAAAATGGCAGGCTGTATGGGAGGACCTTCCTGCCAGAGTGCCGGGAAGCCTTACCGACGGACACGGACTGACCAGTTACAGGATAGTGGAAAAGATACCTTCCGGATACGTCCAGGTGGATAAGGCTGCAGGCACGAAGCCGGGAACAGCATACGGGGAGACTGTGTTCACCAACTCTCAGAAAACGTCCGTCACCGTTGAGAAGAAGTGGAGCACAGTATCCCCGGATGAGATGGTTCCTGTGACTGTCAGTCTGTGGAGGAGCACGGGAGAGCCGGGAGACGGCAGCTCCGAGCCTGTCGCGGACGGAGACGGCGGCATCATGGAGGCTGTTCTCTCGGGAAAAGATATTTCCGATCCTTCGTGGAGCGTCACATTCTCGGATCTTCCTAAATACAACGAAGAGGGAGAGGAGTATGTATACTACGCGAGAGAAGATGCGCTGCCGGGATTTATCACGGTAAACAGCGACAGTCAGAAAGAGGACGGGACATTTTCCACGATAATAAGGAATATAGGGAGAACAGAGCTGTCGGGGACAAAGACCTGGAAGGATGATCACGATGCCTACGGCACAAGACCCGATGATATAAAGCTGATACTTGAAAGGACAGAGGAAAGCGGAGCCTGGGTCGAGGTGGACGATGAGACCATGAAGGACGAGGGCATATCTCTCAAATGGGAAAACAAGGGGACAGACGTATGGAGCTACAGCTTCAGCGGACTTCCTTACAGCGATGAGAAGGGCAGGGTGTACAGTTACAGAGTCAGTGAAGCCTCATCCGGAGACTCATATGCTGCCTCCCGCAGCGGAAACGACTTTGTAAACACCCTTTCCGGCGCTGTAGATATACCTGTTGTCAAGATGTGGGAGGACAGCGGAGATAAAAGCGGCATCCGCCCTGACAGTATAACAGTGGTACTTTACGCGAACGGGGCGGAAAAGGACAGAGCGACGCTGGAGCCTTCATCGGGTGAAGATCATGACGCGTGGTCATATGTATTCAAAGACCTTCCGGAATACGACAGCGAAGGAAAGCGAATAGAGTATACCGTGGAGGAAGCGGATATCCCTGAAGGATACAGAGCCTCACAGGATATTTCCGAAGACGGCGAATACGTTCTGACGAATACGGCAGAGGGCGCTCTTGAGGTAACAAAGACAGTCAGCGGCAGGGACGGTGACAGAGACAGGGACTTCACCTTCACCGTTGAGCTGACGGATACGACCGTTACGGGGACTTACGGGGATATGGCGTTTGAAGACGGCGTGGCTTCATTTACTCTCAGCGACGGTGAAACGGCTTATGCAGAAGGACTCCCGGGCGGGATATCATATGAAGTGACAGAAGCCGAGGCGGGAAGAGACGGGTATGAGACCTTTGCCGAAAACGCTTCCGGTGAAATACCTGCCGGAGATGTAGTGAAAGCACGGTTCATAAATACGAAGGATATACCGCAGAAAGACGGAGAAGAAAACGGCACAAAGACGGGAGATCCTTTCAACATGGCTCCGTTCATAGGGCTCATGGCAGCATCTGTTCTGGGAATAGCGGCAGTTGCAGGGACATGGCTGAGACGGAGAAGATAATATCTCATTCTTATATAATATAAAAAACAGTGAGGGGAGCTGCTGACAGTGGCTCTCTTCACTGTTTTTTGGATATGTGAAAATCTTATTTCAGCTTTTCCAGGGCAGCATTGTGGTGGCTGCTGATGACAGAGTAGTAGTGGGTCATCTTACTTGCCACCTTATCGTCCCAGGTGGTGCTGGCAGCGTATCTTTTGTTTACGTCCGAGATGGTCTTTCCCGAGTAAAGGCTGCCTCCGGGGCTGAGATAGTTTCTGGCAAGAGCCCTTGATACCACGTCTATGCCCTCTGCCTTTGACGAAAAACCTGACCTTCCGAATCCGAACATGTTGTTTGGCCTGAAGCAGATGGTGCCGTTGGCGCTCTCGTGGGAGGCAATGGCCATGACGAAGAGGCAGTTGATGCCGTAATCCTGTTCAGCCTTGAGGAAGGCGTCCTCAAGACCTACGAGGGCGCCCTGGGTAACAAGCTTAAGATCGGATTTTGTCACTCCGCTCGGTTTGCTCACATCGAGCTTTCTTATCTGGGCGTTTGTATAGGCGGGTATGGACTCCTCTTCAATGACTGCGTTCACTGTGGAGACTCTGAGAGCATCCGCCAGATCGACCTCCTTGCCAAAGGCGGATATTTCTGCGGTAAGGCTCCTGCTGGCAGCCGCTGATCTTGCCTTTGTTTCGCCTATGCCGGCCAGCATCCCGACTGCGAACATGGCAGCCGAAAGAGCCAGCGTGAGTATTGTTATGAGCGCGGGTTTCAGTTTACTGTATTTATCCATAAACACCTCTGTATCCACTTGAAAATCACAGGATAAAATTATATATTATAATTATAAGTAATAAAAGGGAAAAAATCAAACGCCCTGTGAAAGGCATATGAAGTGATAAAATACGGATTCGTAAAGGCTTTGACAACAATAATCATAACAGTACTGATGCAGGCGGGTATCGTCAGCTCCGTTACGACCACTCCCCATGAGGCGGTGACCGAGTTCATGGACGGACTCAAGTCGGGAGATACGGCCATGATGGAAAAGTACCTGGATAATCAGTATATAAATCTCCTGATGAACGTTTCCGGTGACGAAGCGGTCGTTGACAGGCTGTACTCAGCTCTTTTTGAGGGATTTTCCTACGAGATAGTCGAAATACTTGAGAAAAACGATGTGGCGGTAGCTGAAGTCAATGTCAGGGGAGGAGATTTCAGCGGCGTTATGGATGCCTATTCTTCAGCTTCGTATGAATATGTTACGGATAATCTTTACAGTGACAGCATAGCTGATAAGGATGCTCTCAACGCGAAGTGCCTTGAGATATACGTCGAACAGACAGAGGCTGCGGCGGCTTCCGGGAGCGTACGTGAAGCGGTGGTGTATGTGCCTATGACAGACGACAGGTTTTTCGGATGGAACATACTGGTGACTGACGAGATGATGGCTGCTGTGCTGGGCGGGCTGCAGGTCCCGGTGATCCAGTAGGCATGGTACGGTATATTTTGTTCAAATGACTTTGGGAGGATAAGTGAAAAGGCTTTCTTTGCGTGAAAATCTGGGATTCGGATCAGCTTCTCTCGGTGATGCTGTAGGATACAACTTCATCGGGTCTTTTTTGATGTTTTTTCTTACGACTGTGGCAGGACTTGAGCCTGCGGCAGCCGGGACAGTATCGGCGGTCGGGGCAGTCTGGAACGCTTTATGCAACCCCATTGCCGGATACATATCGGACAGGGTGAGGACAAGGTTCGGCCGCAGAAGGCCGATGATGGTGCTTTTTTCAATACCTATGGGGATATCGATGCTTCTGCTTTTTACTGCCGTGGATTTTCCGGAGCCTCTGAGACCCGTGTATTACGGGACGATGCTCGTACTGTTCTGGACGTGCTTCACGGGCTTTTTCATACCCTATTCCGCTCTGGGAGTCCAGTACACATCGGATTATGAAGAGAGAACGGTCCTGAGATTCTTCGCATCATTTTTCAATATGATAGGGGTCATGATAGCCATGGTGATGCCCACGGCCTTTGTATCAATGCTGAGGGAGGCGGGACTTACCCTTCAGGAGGCCTGGTCAGCAACAGGAGGCACGCTCGGGGTGATCGCCATGGTCACCATAATAATCACTGCCGCAGTATCGGCGAAGCAGGATCCGCCGTGCGCTCTGAGCCGGGAGGAAAGGAAGGCCTCACACAAGGAGCGTTTCAGCATTGCGGCGATATTCAAGGAGTACATATCCATTGCCCGGATGAAGCCGGTGAAATATCTCGTGGCTGCCAGCATGAGCTCTCTCATATGCTACACCATGATAATGTCAGACATGATATATTATCTGACATACAATCAGGGGCTGACATCATCGGAAGCTTCAGTCTGCCTTGTGGTAAGGGCGGTGATGGCTATAGGCTTTATACCCATAGTAGGAAAGGCTGTTTCCGTCACAGACAAGAGGGAGACGCTCATAGGAGCATATGCAGTGGGTATAGCAGGCATGGCGGCTTTGAAGGCAGCGGGAGCCGAAGGAGTTGTCGTGGTGGTGATCTACATGATCCTCACTGTCATATGCTGCAATATATACTGGCAGATAGTGCCTTCCATATTTTATGATATATGTGAATACGACAAAGCCGAAAACGGCAGAGACCGTCAGGGAGCCATACTTTCGTTTCAGGGCCTTGTTGAAGCGGCTGCGGCAGGCGGAGGAAGCTGGCTGCTGGGAGTCATACTGCAGATAGGAGGCTTTGACGGAGAGGCTGAGATACAGTCAGCCGAAGCTCTCGGATGGATAGAGAACGCAACCACATGGGTGCCGGTCATATTCCTTGTTCTGGCAGCCTTTGCCTTTTACAGATATCCTATAACAAGGAAGAACTATGAGGAGCTGAGGGAAAGAAACGACAGAAGCTGACTTTTTTTCAAAACCCCTTGAAATAAAAGCCAGATAGTGTATAATAGACAAGCGCGTTGAAAAACGCCAAATCCTTGTGATAAGTCCGCTTATCACCATTCAGTCCACAGGGAGGTGAAAAAATGAAGAATTATGAGGTAATGTTCATCCTCGATCCCGCGCTGGAAGACTCCGCCAAGGAGGCTGCCGTTGAGACCGTAAAGGACATCATAGGCAAGGAAGGCGAAGTTGTCAATGTAGACGTATGGGGAATGAGGAAGCTGGCGTATCCTATCATGAAGAAGACAGAAGGATACTACGTTGTCATAGACTTCAAGGCCGGAAGCGACA
Organism: Bacillota bacterium; assembly: GCA_963929955.1. Classification (GTDB taxonomy): domain Bacteria; phylum Bacillota; class Clostridia; order Peptostreptococcales; family Anaerovoracaceae; genus Lentihominibacter. Next base: position 19,776 of record CAWVKQ010000057.1, on the reverse strand, counting down.
TGCCGAAGGAGCTTGACAGAAGACTCAAGATATCCGACAACGTTATAAGACATCTCATCGTAAACAAAGACGAGAAATAGGAAAAGGGGTGCGGTATGAACAGTGTAGTACTTATAGGAAGACTTACCAGAGACCCTGAGATAAGGTATGTTTCCGAGAGCCAGATGGCAGTGGCCACATTTACGGTAGCCATTGACAGACCTGTAAGATCCGGACAGGAAAAGAAAACAGACTTTCCCAGAGTAACGGTATTCGGAAGACAGGCTGAGAACTGCGAGAGATTCCTTGCCAAGGGCAGGCTCGTAGGGATTCAGGGAAGGATACAGACAGGAAGCTATACCAATAAAGACGGGGCCACCGTATATACTACAGACGTGGTGGCTGACAGAGTGGAATTCCTCGAATGGGGCGACAGAAACGACAGACCTTCCCAGGGAAGGCCGGCAAGACAGGAGCCTGCGGAGGCCGATATACCTGAAGGCTTCCAGGCCATACAGGATGACGACATCCCGTTCTGATACCACTTATATTAGAGAAAGGAGAATTCTGACATGGAAGGCAAGAGACGCGGCGGCATGAGAAGAAAAAAGGTATGCCAGTTTTGCGCTGACAAAACAGAAACCATAGATTACAAGGACGTTGAGAAGCTCAAGAAGTATGTTACCGAAAGAGGTAAGATCCTGCCTAAGAGGATCACCGGAACATGCGCTCTCCATCAGAGAGAGGTAACGAGAGCCATCAAGAGGGCGAGAATAGTCGCTCTTCTCCCATACACAGCCGACTAAGCGGCGTGTACAGGGCCGATACAGAAATGCCGGAGCTGTCCGTTACGGACGGCTCTGTTTTTTTGCGGTTGCCTGCCCAGTTGATTTTTATTGCAAGAAAAAATATAATAATAGTTATCGTAATATAAAAATAAAGATGTGCACGGAACAAAAGCAGGGAGGTATTTATGGATTCGGGAGCAATGTACGGAGAGCTTGACAGAATGTTCGCGGAAGGACGTCCTGCCGGAGAGATAGAGGATTATCTCAGAAAAGCCTTAAAAGAAGGGGAAGATGAAAACAACGCAGAGCTGATAATAGCGGCAAGCAACGAGCTTGGCGGGCTCTGCCGGGTGAAGAACGATTTTGAAGAGGCCATCGTCCTGCACCTGAAGGTGCTGGAGCTTTTGGAGGCAGCCGGGCAGAGAGAGACGGAGAATTATGCCACAGCGCTCATAAACTACGGGGATGTGTTCGCGGCAGCAGGAAAAAATGAAGGCGCGCTTGAGGTATTTACGGAAGCTGAGCTTATGCTGAGCGAGCTGGGGCTGGACGGAGACTACCGTACAGCGGCTCTTCGCAACAATATGAGCGGAGTGTATCTGGCGCTCGGAGATGGTGAAAAGGCAGAAAAGGCCATTCAGGGAGCGCTTGAGATAATAGAGAGAATGCCTGATAAATGGGCGGAGGCAGCAACGTCCCACATCAACCTGGGAGCCATCAGGACAGACGAAGGAAGATATGACGAGGCTCTGGAAAATTTCTTTAAAGCCGAAAAAATGTTCGAGGATAATGATTGCCGCGATCATCATTATGCAGCCGCGCTCGCAGGAGAGGCAAAGGTCAGGTATCTCACAGGGGACTGTGAAAATGCCGCCGGGAGGTTCAGGGAAGCCGCAGAGCTCATAAGGGAGAGGTACGGTGAGAACGAAACTTACAGGATGCTGATGAAGAGCCTCAACACGGTAAATGAAGAGGCAAACAAGAGGTGACGGCGATGAAAGGGATGGAGCTGGCCAGGGGATACTTCCGGGAAGCAGGTATCAAGATGCTGGAGGAAAAATTCTCCGGATATATGGAATACATAGCCGCAGGGCTTGCCGGGGAAGGATCGGAGTGCTTCGGCTTTGACGATGAGATCTCGCGCGATCATGATTTCGGACCGGGGTTCTGTATCTGGATGCCGAGAGAAATATGCAGGGAGATCGGAACGGCCATGGAAGAAAGCTACCGGGATCTGCCCTCTGAATACCGGGGATTCACGAGGATGGAAACGCCCATGGGAGCAGGGCGCGTAGGAGTTATGGCCATAGAGGAATTTTACATGAGATTCACGGGACTTGAGGCGGCTCCCAAGGACAATCTGCAGTGGTTTGCCATACCTGAGCACTTCCTCGCAACAGCGGTAAACGGCGAAGTGTTCATGGATAATTACGGACTTTTCAGCTCCATAAGAGAAGAGCTGAAGGCGTTTTATCCGGATGACGTACTGAAGAAAAAGCTGGCGGCAAGGGCAGCCCTGATGGCGCAGTCAGGACAGTACAATTACGTAAGGTGCATGAAGCGCGGCGAAGAAGAGGGAGCATATATGGCCTGCGCCGAGTTTGTAAGGAATGCCCTCTCATGCATATATCTGCTGAACGGCAAGTATATGCCCTTTTATAAATGGGCGTTCAGAGGCGCGGAAGATCTCGACCTGCTCGCATCGTCAGTGGAAAAGCTCAGGCAGCTTATAAAGCTGCCTGATACAGACAGATGGAGCAAGAGGAAGGAGGAGCTCATAGAGGATATATGCATCGAGGTGGAGGATGTGTTCGGAAACAGAGGGTTGACAACCACGAAAGAGACATTCATAATGGCTCACGGAGAGGAGCTGATGAAGTCCATAGAGGACGAGAGGCTCGGGAAGATGCACATAATGGCCATATAGGCATACGGAACGAAAGGGTGGAAGCTTATGGATATCAGGAAGGAGCCGGAAAATACCAGGGAAGAGCTGACTGACGGCATAGTTGCCGCGGAATGGTTCATGTTCGACAAGGTGAACAATATAGGCGGAAGGGCTGACTGCCAGGACGATCTTGAAACGTTCAGCATAATGAGGCGCAGCTTTTTCAGCGCCTTTGGCACAGATACGCTGGCGCTTTATGCCCGTGATCTGAAAAACGCTCTGGAAGAGGGAAGGAATCTCATAACCGAAAAATACGCATATATGATGGAATACACCAGCAAAGAATATTTTGACAGAGAGCTGGCGCCTCAGCTCCCCGCCATATCACGGGAAAAGTCTGAGCTGGTGGATAAGATCGCAGACAGATGCACTGAGTACGAAAAGGACTTTGCGAAAAAGCATCCCGTGTTCAGCGGGACGGGGAGACCTGCGGCCGGAACGGAAGGGGACATTGTTTCTTCACAGGTATATCTGACGGGAGAGCTGAAGACATATTCCGAGGAAACTCTCCGGTCGCTGTGGGACGATATCCTGAAGAGCGAAAACAGCCGTGACGGCAATATGGTGGAGAAGATACACGAAAGCACAGCAAGAGCCTACGGATACGCAGGCGTGGATGAGGCGGAAAAGAGCATGTCGAATGCCTGAAAGCATGCTGCGGGGCCGGTAAAGTGGCGAAGCTGCCGGAATACTGATAATACACACAATATGTAGTGGGAAGACAAAAGGTCTCTCTTATGGTATAATTAATATGTATGCCTCCGGATATTTTGCCGGGATTTTGAAGGGAGACCTGTATTGTATTTCGCACTTATTTTTTTACTGATCATAGCGCTGCCCCTTGTGGTGATGCCGAAGGATATCTCGGCAGGTGAAAAATCTCCGTACCGGATCGTGATAAACGGAGTCATAGCGGTCTCCGCGGGAGCGGCTGTTGTTTTTATGGCTGCGTCTCTTACGGGAAGCGGGCTTTTTTCCAGGATAATGGAGGATGTGAAGGATGCAGCGGGAGCGCTGGCGACCGATGCCAGGATAGCGGAAGCCTTCCGCATGACAGATGAGACCGTCGCGGAGCGAAAAGAATTTCTGACGGCTGCCTATGAAAGCGTGATAAAGCTGGCGCCGTTTTACATAATGGCTCTTGGAGCAATAATATCATATATAGAATATATAATACTGAGCAGGTCTTTAGGGAAACGCTCTGCGGTGAAAAAGATGCCGCCTTTCAGGGAGTTTTCTTTCCCGCCGGGAACTGTCATGGCTCTTGTGGCCATGTACTTCATAGCCTGGATAATGACCACGTCGGAGACGGTGGACAGCGACATGCTCTATCTAAATGTCAGCGCCATGTTTGATTTTGCCTTCTGCATCCAGGGAATATCTGTGATATTCATGTTCTTTCACATGAAGCGGATCCCCAAGGCAGCTCCGGTGGCAGTGTCTGTCGCGCTGTGGATAACATTTATAGGACAGAACATACTTCTTATTATGGGTATGGTAGATATGATAATGAACCTTAAGCTCATCATACAGATGAAGAATTCCAGATGAGCGGCCTTTCAGAGCGTCAGGGAGGTAATAAATGTATTTAGGAAGAATAGAAAAGCTGCTGTCCGCCTATTCACCCGTACCTATGTGCATAGTAAATTCAAAGGGAAAGGTATCGAGAGCCAGCGGCAGCATAGACGAGGTGTTCAAGTACGACGGCATAGTGGATGCCGATATCTTTGTGCTGACCGGGATAAAGATGCAGGATATACAGAAAGCCGCGGAAGGCGGAGAATCCATGCAGCTCAAGAAGAACGACAAGGTGTTCAAGATGATCCCCGGCATCATCGGCGAAGGCGAGATGGCCTCAACAGTCCTGTACTTTGTTGACGTAACGTCCTTTGAAAACCTGAAGGACATGTACAATGACGACAAGGCGTGTATAGCGGTGGTGAGCGTGGACAATTTTGACGAGCTTACGTCAAGCGAAGGCGAGGACAGGGAGATGGAGATATCCACCGAGATAGATAAGCTTCTTCGCTGCTGGGCAGGCGGGATCGGAGCGGCGCTCACCAGATACAAGGAGCATATGTATTATGTGGTCCTTTCGCAGAAGAGCCTGCGTCAGCTCATAGATAAGAAATTCGGGATACTGGACGAGGCGCGCAAGATAGAGACCGCATCGGATTTTCCTGTGACATTGAGCATAGGCATAGGAGTGGGCGGCAAGACCCTTGCCGAGTGCGACCAGTACGCTGTAGACGCCCTGAACATGGCTCTGGGAAGAGGCGGCGATCAGGCGGTAGTAAAGAATGTGAGAAACTTTGAGTATTACGGAGGGAAGTCTCAGAGCGTCGAAAAGGGCTTCAAGGGCAAGTCCAGAATAATAGCCCACGCGCTGAAGCTCGTCATGAGCCAGTCGTCAAGGATATTCATAATGGGACACAAAAATCCCGACATGGACTGTCTCGGCTCGGCCCTTGGCATACACAGAGTCGCGGAAGCCGTGGGAAAGGAAGCTTATATAGTTATAAACTCATACAATGATACCCTCGCCGATATGATGGAGGACGCCAAGGCCACGGGAGCATATGAGTTCCTTTCAACGGAAAAAGCGCTGGGGCTTATTGATGACAATTCGCTTGTCATAGTTGTGGATACTCACAAACCTTCTCTGGCTGAATCCACGGAAGTCGTGGAGAAGGCGACAAAGACAGTGGTGATAGATCACCACAGGAGGGCTGCGGACAGCATAGAAAATACGGTGCTGTCATATATGGAGTCATATGCATCCTCAGCCTCGGAGCTGGTGACCGAGATCGTACAGTATGCCTGTGAAAAGAAGACGCTTTCAAAGATGGAAGCGGACGCCCTGCTTGCAGGCATAATGGTGGATACGAACAGGTTCGCAGTAAAGGCCGGAGTCAGGACATTCGAGGCGGCTTCATGGCTCAGAAGGAACGGAGCTGATCTGGGAAGCGTGAAAAAATATTTCCAGGCTGATGCGGACAGCTTCAGGACAAAGGCCATGTGCGTGGCAAACGCCAGGTTTTTTGACGAAGGCATAGCCATGTCGATCTGCCCGGGAGAGAGCATAAATTCTCAGGTGATAAATTCTCAGGTGGCTGATGAGCTCCTGGAGATAAAGGGCATAAAGGCCAGCTTTGTGGCAGGCAGGAACCAGTGCGGAAAAACAGTGGTGAGCGCAAGGTCTTTAGGCAAGGTCAATGTGCAGGTCATAATGGAAAAATTCGGTGGAGGAGGCCATCTTACCACAGCGGGAGCCCAGGTGGATGAGTCTCCGGAAGAGATACTGGAAAAAATAAGAGAAGCGGCAGAGGAGCAGCTTTAGGGGAAGTCCCCGCTCAACACAAGAGCTTCTTAAAAGCTTCACATTAGGAGGATAAAATCATGATAGTGATACTTACAAAGGATGTAAAGGGACAGGGCAAGGCCGGAGACGTTGTGAAGGTTAGCGACGGCTATGCCAGAAACATGCTTCTTCCGAGAGGACTGGCAAAGGAAGCAACAGAAGGCAACATAAGGAACCTTGAAAAGCAGAAGGCCATAGCTGAGGAAAAGAGAGAAGAGCAGAAGGCGGCGGCTCAGGCTACCGCTGAAAAGCTGGAGAGCATAACTCTTGAGATAAGATCAAAGGGAGGAGACTCCGGAAAGCTGTTCGGCTCCATAACGTCAAAGGATATTGCCGATGCCCTCGAAAACCAGGAAGGCATAAAGGTCGACAGGAAGAAAATAGACATGGACAGCCCTATAAAGCAGGCGGGACAGTCCGAGGTCACTGTCAAGCTTTTTTCCGAGGTGAGCGCAAAGCTCAAGGTAATGGTAACGGTAGAAGCATAGGAGCAAAGTATGGAAGAAAGGATACCTCCTCACAGCCCGGAAGCGGAGAAGTCCGTGCTGGGAGCAGCCCTCCTCTCAAAGGATGCTCTTCTCGATGCGCTGGAAACAGTAAAAGCGGAAGACTTTTACGACGAAAACCACAAAGAGATATTCAGAGCCATGACAGAGCTGGGCAGGAGGAACGCGCCTGTTGATGCGCTGACCGTGGCCGAGGAGCTGAAGAAGCGAAACAGCCTGAATATGGTGGGAGGAAGAGCCTACATAGCATCCCTTTCAGCGGGGACGCCGACAGTGTCCAATGCGGCCGAGTACGCCAGGATAGTATCGGAAAAGGCTTCCCTCAGAAGACTCATAGACGTGGCGGACGATATCGTTGTCAAGGGATATGAGGACACCATGGAGGCGGGGCAGATGCTGGATTACGCCGAGAGCGGCATATTCCAGATATCCCAGGCAAGACAGAGGAATCAGTACGCCCACATCAAGGACGTGCTGCTGAAAAATATAGAGATAATAGATAAAGCCGCCCAGATGGAAGGAGGCCTCACAGGCATCACGACAGGATTCAGATATCTCGACAAGATGACGTCGGGACTTCAGAAGTCCGACCTTATAATACTGGCGGCAAGACCTGCCATGGGAAAGACGGCATTTGCCCTTTCCGTGGCTCAGAACGCCGCAGTAAAAGGCGGCGCATCCGTTATGGTGTTCAGCATGGAAATGTCGAAGGAACAGCTTGGACAGAGACTGCTTTCCATGGAATCCAGGGTGGATATGCAGAGCCTCAAGACAGGAAGACTGCAGAGAAGGGACTGGGACGACATAAACATAGCGCTGGACGTATTGTCTAAAGCAAATATACATATAGACGATACGGCTGGCATCAGTATAATGGAGATGAAGAGCAAGTGCAGAAGGCTCAAGGCTGAAGAGGGGCTTGATCTCGTAGTGATAGACTACCTGCAGCTCATGAACCCTGAAGGAAAGTCTGATTCAAGGACTCAGGAGATATCAGTAATATCCAGGAACCTTAAGCTTCTGGCAAGAGAGCTCGACTGCCCGGTTCTGGTGCTGTCACAGCTTTCCAGGGCGCCGGAAACAAGAAACGATCACAGGCCCATGCTTTCCGACCTTAGAGAATCGGGATCCATAGAGCAGGATGCGGATATAGTGATATTCCTCTACAGGGATGAGTATTACAATGAGGACACAGAGGCTCCGGGCGAGTGCGAGGTCATAATAGCCAAACAGAGAAGCGGACCTACGGGTACCGTCAAGGTAACGTGGCTTGACAAATACACAAAGTTCGTGGACAGCACCGGAAGCGTGGATGTACCGGGATTATAGGAGAATATGAGCTTTAACAGAGAAAAGATAAAAGACTATTTTCTGCTGGATACGGGAGTGGAAAATATCTTTATAAATGAATACATGGCTTCGGCTCCGGGAGACTTTGTCAAGGTGTACCTATTTGCCCTCATGTACGCGGATCTCGGCCTCTCCCTGAGCAATGAGGACATAGCGAAGCATCTTTCCATGGAGCATGAGGATGTGCTGAGAGCGTGGACGTACTGGGAAAAATGCCGGGTAATAAGAAAGGTGAGACGCGACAGCGAAAACAAATTCGATTATGACGTTGAGTTCCTGATGCTCAAGGAGCAGCTTTACGGAGACAGAAGCGGGGGAAAAAATCCGGGACAGGAGCAGAATACACAGGCGCTTATGGGCGACAAGCACATAAAGGATATGTTCTCAGCCATAGAGAAGATAACGGGCCGTGTCATAAGCGGCACTGAGATGATGGAGGTGCTTTCCTGGATAAACGACTTCAATGTTGAGCCTGAGGTAGTTGTTTACGGATATTCCTACTGTATCCAGAGAAAGAAAAAAAACATAAAATACATAGCAGCCGTTATAAGCGGCTGGGCCGGAGAAGGCCTGACGGATCTTCAGTCCGTAGAGGAATATATGAGCCGTCAGGATAAAAAGCAGCACATATACAGGAGGGTGTTCCAGGCTCTGGGATTTTCCAGGAACCCGACGGAAGAGGAACGAAGGATAATGGACACCTGGTTCGAAGATCTGGGATTCACCATGGAAAAGGTCCTGGAAGCCTGCGGGAAAACGGCAGGCATACCCAGCCCCAGCATAAATTACGTAAACAGAGTGCTGATAAACTGGCATGAAGAAAGAAGCGCGAAGACAGCCTCGGGACGAAGCAAGGACGTTACCGTTTCGGAAATAGCGGCATACTATGAGATGCTTCGTGAAAGAGACGAGGCAGAGGCGGAAAAGAGACGGGCCGAGGTCTATGCGGCAGTTCCCCGTATAAAGGAAATAGAGGATTCCATAACCGCCTGCAGCGCGGAGATATCAAAGCTTATTATCTCCGATGCCGTTGACAGGGAAAAGGCGGTAGAGGAAATAAAGAAAAAAGTGGAAAAGCTCAATACGGAAAAAGCTTTTCTGCTGACAGACAATGGATTTGAACTGGATCACATGGATGTAAAATACGTATGTCCGATGTGTAAAGATACAGGAATACTTGAAACAGGAGAGAGATGTCAATGCTTTGGAGAAGTAACGAGGGAAAAGATACAGGCAGCGGCAGACCGGAAAACGGAGTAGCTGCCAAAGCTGAAGATCAGGAACCCGTCACGACCCCTGATCCGGGAAAGCCTGAAAGCCTGGATGATGACCGTTCGCCGGAAGAGATCCCGGCCATGACAAAGGAGGATATCATAGCTGAGAGCCAGGAGGCCAGGAAGATGTACGACGGCCTTCTTGAGCTGAGAAAGAGCCTTGATGCCCTTAAGGAAAACGGTATCCAGGGAGCGGCGCTTGAAAAAGAGGAGACTGTCGTACTCGAAGAGACAGAAGAGATAAGAGAAGCAAGACAGGCTATAATACAGCAGGCCAGAAGAGACGCGGAGGAAGACAGGCGCAGGAAAGAGGAAGCTCTTAAAAAGGCCGAGGAAGAAAAGCGGAAGGCACAGGAGGCGCTGGAGGCTCAGCAGAGAGCCGTTCTCGTGGCAAAGGAAGCCGAAAGAAAGCGCAGAGAAGCCGCCGAAGCCGCTATACGCGCCAAGGAGATAGAGAGAAAACACATCCTTGAAAAGATGGAGGCCGAAACAAAGGCTGTTGAAGAAAAGCTTCAGGAGGAGCTTGAACGCAGCCTGTCTCAGGAGCCGGACAGAGCAGCGGATGCGGGAGGTTCCGAGTCAGGCCTTCAGGCATATTTTCAGAAGGAGGAAGAGCCTTCTCACGAGGAGACGGTAAAAGCTCTTGAGGAAGCCAAGGAAACGCTCCTTTCCGTCCATGAACAACAGGAGGAGGTACTCGCTGACACTTCGGAGGCTGCCAGGGCTGTAACGGAAAATCTGGCAATGCGCCAGAAAAAGCAGGCTGAGATACAGAAAAGGGAGAGAAAGGCAAGAGCTGCCGAGGCCGAAGCTGCCAGAGCCGAAGCGAAAAAGAAGCGAAAGGCCGAGGTACTGGCAAGACGCGAGGAGAGAAAGAGAAAGAGAAGAGAAGAAGCGGAGCTTGCCAGACAGAAGAAGAGAAACAAGGCCGCAGCCGAGATGGGAGGCGGCATAGTAAAGGTCAAGGGACTTTCCATAAAGACCGAGATAAACGAGCTGCCGGGATTTATGTGGAGAGATTTCTTCGGGTTTAAGGACAGAAGAGAGAGAAAGGCGGCAACGGAGAAGGAGAGAGAGGCTCTCAGAGAAGAAAGAGAACGCAGAAGGGAAGAGGCGCGAGCCATAGCGGACCTGACGGCGCAGAAGCGTATCGAGAAATACAGAAACAGCAGGTTCGGAAGAAGGATGGAACAGTTCAAGTCCTACTGCGAACGCCATAAGGCGGCTTTGCTTACAGCCTTTTCCATAGCTCTTCTTTCCATAGTGGGAGTGGCCGGCGTGTTCAACTATTACACAGCCTATTCCTATTCATATAACGGCAAGACTCTCGGAGTCGTTAAGGAAAAGGACGATGTGCTGAGGATCACCGATCTTGTTCAGGGCGCTCTTACTGAAGAAAGGAACGTTGACGTTGTCATTGACGCCAAAAACGATATAGAATTCGAGAGAGTATCGACCATAGGGGATGTTCCCATAGACACGTCGGAAGAGGTGCTCAAGAACCTTACATACATGGGAGACGTCAATGTCAAGGCCTACGGCATATACGTGAACGGTAAAAAGGCGGGCGCTGTGGAGGACAAGGAGACCGCTGCCGCTGTGCTGCAGGATATAAAGAACATGTACACCAACGAGGATAAAGGCGCCGAGATCGAGGAGGCCGTGTTCCTGGAAAGCGTTGATATCCGACTCAGCAACACGGATCTTGAGAATGTCCTTACAGAAAACGAGATGGTGGACGTTTTATGTACGAGCGGAGAAAAGGAGACGGTCCATAAAGTCGTGGCAGGCGAGACTCTGGCAGATATAGCCAGGCTTTACTCCATGAGCGAGGAGGAGATACTGGACGACAACGAGAATGTGGATCCGTCAAGACTGAAGGTGGGAAGCGCTCTTGTAATAAAACAGACAGCGCCTCTTTTAAGACTCAAGGTCACAGAGAAGATAACATATGAAGAAGAGGTCGAATTCGATACTGAAAAGCAGAAGGACGACACCATATACGAAGGAGATACTCAGACAAAGCAGTCCGGAGAGAACGGGATCAACGAGGTGACAGCCAGAGTTGTGAGCGTCAACGGCGAGACCATAGAGGAGACCGATCTCGTTACAAAGGTCAAGAAGGAGCCTGTGGAGGAGATCATACTGGTAGGCACAAAGGAGAGGCCGCCTACAGTCGGCTCGGGCAAATACATATGGCCTCTCAGCGGAGGATACAGAATATCCTCCAACTTCGGAGCAAGATGGGGAAGGACCCATTACGGAGTTGACCTTGCATGCGACGTTGGCAGCAATGTAATGGCGGCTGACGGAGGGACGGTAATATTTGCCGGATACAGCGGATCCTACGGATACGTCGTTATGATAGACCATCAGAACGGCATGGAGACAAGATATGCTCATAACAGCCGGCTTCTGGTGAGCAAGGGCGACAAGGTATACCAGGGACAGCACATAGCGGAGTCGGGAAATACCGGAAGAAGCACGGGGCCTCATCTCCACTTTGAAGTCAGAGTGGGAGGAGAAGCCAAAAATCCGCTCAACTACCTGCCTTAAAGACGTAAAAGAAAACAGAAAGACCCTGACAGGCCGCGATCATTATGATCGCGGCTGCTGTTTTTGGATGAAAACCGTTCTATAAAGCGCTCCCGAAAATATAATGTAACTATACAGGGAGGTGCGCGCATGGAAAACCATACCGTAGCGATGGAAAACAGAGAAAAACTGACCATCACTGAAATATCAGATATAGACAGCTTTGACGAGGAAGAAGTGAGAGCAAGGCTCGAAAGCGGGTCCATGATAATAAAGGGGAAGGGTCTTCATGTAAAGCTTCTGGATCTGGCGCAGGGAAAGGTCGTGATCTCGGGGACCGTGGATTCTCTCGCTTACATAAAGGTAAAGGACAAGAGCGAGAAGAGCTTTCTCGCCAGGCTTATGAAGTGATATGATGACCGTGACCGAGCTTATAGCGGATCAGGCGAGGACCTTTGCCGTCATGGCGGGATGCGGCGTTCTTGTAGAGTCCTTCAGGCAGATCAGGAACCTGGCAAAGGAGAGGATCGAAAGGAGGAGCGTGAGAGCTGTCGCGGAGGTTTCGTTCTGGACAGCCGCAGGCGCGGCGGTCTCCGCTTTTTTATATTACTGCGCGTTCGGAAAAATATCTTTCCACGGGGCTGCCGGCTTTTTCACAGGCCTTTTATTGTGGAAAAAAATGTGCTGTGTTATAATCAATGCATGGGTAAACGCAGGCGAAGCAGAGAATTCAAAAATAACAGCCAGGTCATCGACATGGAGGAGGCCAGGCAGAAAAGACAGAAAAAGCGTCAGGCGGAAAGACAGAAGGAAGAGGCAAAAAAGGAAAACGCCGCAAGACAGCGCACCAGGGGAAAGATGGCTATCAGAAGGAGCAGGAACAGACGGCGACTGATGGTAGGCATCATTGTCGTGCTTATAGCAGGGGCTGTCGGATTTTCCGTTTTTAACGTCATATCCCTCAAAAAAGAGCAGCACGACATGCTGGAGCAGCAGGAAGAGCTCAAAGCCGAAAAACAGGAGCTTGAGAAACAGCTTGAAGAGATAAATGATCCGAAGAACATCGAAGAGGAGGCCAGAGACCAGCTCAGGCTCATAATGCCGGGAGAGACTCTGTACATGTTTCCTGAAGAGATGACGGAAAACAGCGGCGAAGATGCCGCGGACGGATCCGAAGAATAAAGATATGAGAATAGAAGAGATAATAGTGGTGGAGGGCCGCGATGACACGGCGGCTGTGAAAAAAAGTGTGGATGCCATCACAATAGAAACACATGGATATGGTATAACTGAGGAAACCTGGGAGCTTATGGAAACCGCTTACAGATCAAAGGGACTCATAGTTTTCACTGATCCGGACAGCGCCGGAGAGCGCATCAGGCGCAGGATAACGGAGCGCTTTCCCAACGCGGCCCAGGCATTCCTCGACAGAGAGGACGCTGAAAGGAAGGGAGACATAGGAATAGAGAATGCCGCCCCCGGGGCCATAAGAGAGGCTCTGGCAAAGGCCAGACGCGCTGAGGAGGCCGCAGACAGCAAGCCTCTTTTTACCATGGAGGATCTTATGGAGGCGGGGCTTACAGGCCGGGCGGATTCCTCCGCGAGAAGAAAAGCTCTCGGTAAGCTGCTGGGAATAGGATACGGCAACGGAAAGGCCTTTCTGGGTAAGCTGAACAGGTTCGGCATAACCAAGGAAAGCTTTTTTAAAGCCCTTGAGGAGATAAAATGAAGCTTCATCAGCCCTCTGTAATAAAGGATATACGGGACAGATACGACTTCAGGCTTTCGAAAAGTCTGGGGCAGAATTTCATAACTGACGAAAACGTCATAGAAGGTATAGTGGAAGGAGCGGGCATAACCGGAGACGATCTTGTAATAGAGATAGGACCGGGCATAGGCGTGCTCACGGCGAGAGCCGCGGAAGCGGCCGGAAGGGTAGTCGCGGTCGAGATAGATGAGAAGCTGATACCGATACTGGCGGAAACTCTCGTCGGATACGACAATATCCGCGTCATAAACAGGGACATACTCAAAACCGATATAAACGGGATCATAGAGGAAGAAAGAAAAGAAGGATTCTCAGGATGTGTGAAGATAATAGGGAATCTGCCTTATTATATAACCACGCCCATAATAATGAAGCTTCTTGAAGACGGTATACAGGCAGACAGCATCACGGTGATGATGCAGAAGGAAGTGGCAGACAGGATAAGATCAGGTCCCGGCAGCAGGACATACGGAGCCATATCCGTGGCAGTACAGTACTACTGTACTGTAGAGGAAATAATGAAGGTCCCGAGGGATGTGTTCATCCCGAGGCCTAAGGTGGATTCCGCCGTGCTGAAACTGACGCTGAGGGATGCGCCCTCAGTTGCGCCTTCCGACAAAAAGGCGTTTTTTGCCTGCGTAAAGGCAGGCTTCGGGCAGAGGAGAAAGACTCTGCTCAATTCCCTCACAGGGTATCTGGATATGTCAAAGGAGGATGTGGGTAAAATCCTGGCTCTGGCGGACATAGATCCCAGGAGAAGGGCGGAGACCCTTTCCATACAGGAATTTTCGAGGATATCCGATAAAGCGTCGGAATTTGTGAAAAGTAAATAAAACAGGTTATTTTGGGAGACGTCACATGGAAAAGCTCAAAGCCTTTTATATAAAATATTTGAAAAACTACATAGTACTGCTCATAGCGATAGCCATTGCCATGAATCTTCTCATAGAGACGCTGGCAAGACACTCGCTTTTCGCGAGCCTTGGATTCCTTTTCGGCTCGCCTCTCGTATTTCTGTGCAATACCCTTATAATTCTGGCAGGCATATCCCTGTCATTGCTTTTCAGAAAGAGGATATTTTTTATCTGTATATTCTCTTTGCCGTACCTGGCGCTGGGAATAATAAACGGCATCATACTGGCCAACAGGATGACGCCTTTTACGGTAAAGGATTTCAGCAGCCTTGAGGACGGCCTTTCAATAGTGACAAACTATTTTTCCACCACAGCCATAGTGCTGGGCATAGCCGGGTTTGTTGCTCTCATACTGGCATTTGTCATACTCTACAGAAAAACACCTAAGATCAGCGAGAAGATAAACTATAAAAAAGCCGCTGCCGTTGTGGCCGTAATAATCGTGGCAGCCTTCGGCACGGTGCAGGCCAGCATAAAGACGGGAGTGCTGGACACGTTTTTCGGCAACCTGGCGTATGCCTACAGGGACAACGGCGTGCCGTACTGCTTCCTGGTGACATGGGTGGATACGGGTATCGACAAGCCGGACAGCTATTCCGCGGATACGGTAAAGAGCTTATTCGATAAGGGAGAGCTGGGTAAGGACGGTGTGTACAGTCCCGGAGAGGATGATGACACAGACGTTGAAAACAAGCCGAACATCCTGTTTTTGCAGCTGGAATCCTTCATAGATCCTACCCTTGTGGAGAGTGTGGAGTTCTCGCAGGATCCCATGCCTAATTACAGGAGGCTCATGGAGGAATATTCCTCAGGATATCTGACAGTGCCGGCAGTGGGAGCGGGGACAGCCAACGTGGAATTTGAGGTCATGACAGGTATAAGCGTCAAGTTCTTCGGTCCGGGAGAATATCCGTATAAGAGCATACTCAGGGATGTTACATGCGAAAGCACCCCTTACGACCTCAAGACCCTTGGATATACGGCTCACGCCATACATAATCACAGAGGTGCGTTTTACGGAAGAAACAGGGTGTTTGCCAACATGGGATTCGACACGTTCACATCCCTGGAGTACATGAACAATGTCATGAAGACCCCTAGAAACTGGGCAAAGGACGGGGTGCTCACAGAGCAGATCCTCGATGCGCTGAACAGCACCGAGGGCTCGGACTATATATATACCATTTCCGTACAGGGACACGGTAAATATCCGCAGGAGCAGGTCATCGAAAATCCTGCGGTGACCGTTACAAAGGCAGAAAGCGAAGAACAGCGATGGGCCTATGAGTATTACGCCAACCAGGTCTATGAGATGGACCTTTTCGTCAAGGAGCTGACGGATGCTCTTGAAAATTACGATGAGGACGTTATACTCATCATGTACGGCGACCATCTGCCTGCCCTCGACATGACAGAGGAAGACATGAAAACGGGATCTCTTTACCAGACGGAATATATCATATGGGATAATTTCGGTATGGAAAAGGAGGATGAGGATATCGCCACCTATGAGCTTACGGCAGAGGTCCTGGACAGGCTGGATATTTCGGTGGGCATGATGACAAAATACCATCAGGAGCATAAGGGCGACAGCGGGTACATGACCGGTCTGAGGACCCTGGCATACGATATGCTTTACGGAGAGCATTACATATACGGAGGAACAAACCCTTACAAAGCCACTGATCTTAAAATGGGCGTGAGGGATATAAAGATAGACGAAGTGGTTCAGATCGGCGAAAAGTATTACATCAAGGGGCAGAATTTCACAGAATACAGCAAGATATCACTCGATGGCGAGATCCTTGACACCGTATATCTGGGACCTACGATACTGGCTCTCAGCGAAAAGGTGGATCCTGAGGATGCCTCCCGCATGAAGGTCAGCCAGGTGGAGAAGAACGAAGAAGTGCTCAGCACCACAGAATAGGACATCCGGACATGACGTCCATGGGCCGCCCGTCGGGGCGGCCCTGTTTGTTCGGTCGCAGAGGAAAATGCTGATGAAAACATCAGCATATGAGTTATAATAAGATGCTAATCAGCGTTGGAAAGAGAGATGACAAAATGAAAACAGCTACTGAACTGAGAGATCTGCTGGCCAGGATAGACCGCAGAGGGTATCCGGCCTATAAGGATATGAAGGGGAGATACAGCTTCCCGGGCTATGTGCTGTCCGTGGATCATGTGCAGGGCGATCCATTCGCTTCGCCTTCCAAACTGAGCGTGTACGTGGACGGCAGGACTGCCGGGTTCCCGGAGAGGCTCTATAACGAAAAACACAGAAGGATAGCTTTTCAGGATGAACTGACCAGACGTTTCGGCAGACAGACAGGAAAGGCAGCCTTTAAGGCAAAGGGATCGGGAAAGAGCGGCCTCATATCGGTGAGCCGCTGCGGTCAGGAAGTCCTTGAGAGGACAGCATGCAGCGTAGATCCAAAAGACGGGGGCATCCTCATGAGATTCGAGGTTGGGCTTCCGGCAAACGGGAGGACCATAAACGGACGCGAAGCGGAGAAGATAATATTTCAGCTTATCCCGGAGTGCGTGAAAGGCTCGCTGCTTTTTAAAAAGAGCGATGAGGACAGGCTTGCGGCTGTCGCTGATCTTACGGACGATCAGCAGTATATACGCGGGATGCTTCCAAAGCTGGGGCTTTGCGCCTTTATAGCCGACGGAAGCGTGCTTCCGCGTGAGTCCGGCATCTCCCAACGCCCCATGAAAGGAGGCGTAAGATTCAAGGCACCGGAGGAAATGAAGGTGGAAATGGAGCTTCCTCACAGAGGCAGGATCACAGGAATGGGCATACGAAAAGGGATAACGCTCATAGTCGGCGGCGGATACCACGGTAAATCGACGCTGCTCAAGGCTCTTGAGCTGGGAGTGTATGATCATATATCCGGAGACGGCCGGGAATACGTTATAACCGACGGGAACGCCGTGAAGATAAGAGCAGAGGACGGAAGAAGCATAAAGGGCACGGATATTTCCATGTTCATAAATGATCTGCCTAACGGGAAGGACACGAAGAGATTTTCAACGGCAGATGCCAGCGGAAGCACGTCCCAGGCGTCAAATGTCATAGAGAGCATGGAGGCGGGGGCGTCCCTTTTCCTCATAGACGAGGATACCAGCGCCACCAACTTCATGATAAGAGACGAGCTTATGCAGAGAGTGATACATCGGGATATGGAGCCCATTACTCCGTTTATAGACAGGATCAGGGAGCTGTATGAAAGCTACGGCATATCGACGGTCATAGTGGCCGGAAGCTCGGGAGCGTATTTTCACGTTGCTGACAGCATAATCCAGATGGACAGGTATGTACCGAAGGATATAATCGACTACGCGAAAAAAGAAGCCGAAAGCACGCCTGCCACAGGAGGTATGGAAGACAGGGCGGAGGAACCGTCATTTGACAGACTCCCCGCGCCGTCGTCTGCCTTCAGAGACGGAGGAAGGATAAAGCTGAAGACAATGGGCAGAGAAGCCATATCCATCGACAGAGAGAGCATAGATCTGCGTTATGTTGAACAGATAGCTGACAGCGAGCAGGTGACGGCTCTCGGTCATTGCCTGAAGTATGCGGAAAGAAATATAATGGACGGCAGGCGCAGTCTCAGAGAGGTTGTGGACGAGGTGGAAAAGGTCGTGGACACTCAGGGGCTGGAAGCTGTATGCGAGAGCAGATCTTCTGTGGCAAATATGGCAAGGCCGAGAAGGCAGGAGATATTCGCCTGCCTGGACAGATACAGGAGTCTGGAGCTTTAGAGATGGAAACCGTCTTGACAATCATCGCAATAAGGATATAATGGACTCATAGATTAAATAAGGGGAGCTTGCAGGGCAGGCTGAGAGGAAGCATAGGCTTCGACCCATGAACCTGATGTGGATAATACCAACGTAGGGATATGAATCTGTGATGACATATTTATAGTATATGTAATTTCAGCAGCGCGCATACCCGGGGGTATGGGCGCTGTTTTACGTTTATCCACGGTAATGAACGGAGGTAAGGATGAATTACACGACACAAATGGATGCTGCCAGAAAGGGCATTGTAACGCCTCAGATGGAGAGAGTTGCCGAGAAGGAGAACATGCCTGTTGAAAAGCTGAGGAAGCTGGTGGCGGAAGGCAAGGTGGCCATATGCGCCAACAAAAAGCATGAAAGCCTCGATGCCGAGGGCATAGGCAGTATGCTCAGAACGAAGATAAACGTCAATCTGGGGGTCTCGCGGGATTGCAAGGATTATGATATCGAGATGCAGAAGGTCATGGAGGCTGTCAGACTGGGAGCGGAATCCATAATGGATCTTTCAAGCCACGGGAATACTCAGCCGTTCAGACAGAAGCTGACAGCGGAGTGCCCGGCCATAATAGGAACGGTTCCTGTCTATGACAGCGTCATACATTATCAGAGAGATCTTGCGACTCTGACGGCAAAGGACTTTATAGACGTTATAAGGCTGCACGCTGAGGACGGAGTTGACTTTGTAACGCTTCACTGCGGCATAACGCGAAAGACCATAGAGCAGATAAAGAAGCACAAGAGGATGACAAATATCGTCAGCAGGGGAGGCAGCCTTGTATTTGCCTGGATGTCCATGACCGGCGAGGAGAATCCTTTCTATGAATATTTTGACGATATACTGGATATATGCGAAGAGCATGATGTGACGATTTCTCTGGGAGATGCGTGCAGGCCGGGCTCTCTTGCCGATGCTACGGATGTGTGTCAGATAGAAGAACTGGTGAGACTGGGCGAGCTCACAAAGAGAGCATGGGATCACAATGTGCAGGTGATGGTGGAAGGTCCGGGACATGTTCCGCTCGATCAGGTGGCAGCCAATATGAAGGTGCAGCAGACGCTGTGCATGGGAGCGCCTTTTTATGTGCTGGGGCCGCTCGTGACAGATATCGCCATGGGGTATGATCATATCACGGCAGCCATAGGAGGAGCTGTGGCCGCCATGAACGGAGCGGCATTCCTCTGTTATGTGACGCCTGCGGAGCATCTGGCTCTGCCTAATGTGGACGATGTGAAGCAGGGGATCATAGCCTCGAAGATCGCGGCTCATGCGGCTGATATAGCAAAGGGCATACCGGGAGCCAGAGACATAGACGACAGGATGAGCGAGGCCAGGAAAAATCTCGACTGGGACGCTCAGTTCGAGTGCGCCCTCGACCCTGAGACAGCCAGAGCCATAAGGGACAGCAGAAGTCCTGAGGAGGATCACGAGGAGACGTGCAGCATGTGCGGGAAATTCTGCGCTGTCCGCAGCATGAACAAAGCCCTTTCGGGGGAATACATAGATATACTTTGATATGGCCGGATGAAAGACTGA
The DNA here is from genome assembly GCA_963929955.1 of Bacillota bacterium. Classification (GTDB taxonomy): domain Bacteria; phylum Bacillota; class Clostridia; order Peptostreptococcales; family Anaerovoracaceae; genus Lentihominibacter. The sequence continues at coordinate 6 of CAWVKQ010000057.1, read as the reverse complement.
AGCTTA
>CAWVKQ010000056.1:0-9101 GCA_963929955.1 Bacillota bacterium | reverse complement strand
GGATTATTATTTGAATTGAACCGCCGTATGCCGAACGGCACGTACGGTGGTGTGAGAGGGGCTACAGGTTAGCCCCTACTCGATTGTAGTATATATCTAAGGCCTATGCTTTTCCGGATGCATTGAGCACGTTTCTGATCTTGTGCTGAACCATTCCTCTTATGGCGTCTCTTGCAGGGCCCAGGTATTTTCTCGGGTCAAAATCAGCAGGATGCTCGCAGAGGTATTTTCTGATCTCCGCGGTCATGGCAAGTCTTAAGTCAGTGTCGATATTGACCTTGCATACTCCGTATTTGGCTGCTGTCTTTATCATATCTTCGGGAACTCCCTGCGCTCCGGGGATATCTCCTCCGTACTCGTTGCACTTGGCAACGAACTCAGGGAGAACGGTGGAAGCGCCGTGAAGAACCAGAGGCGTATCTGGAATGAGTCTGTGTATTTCCTTCAGTCTGTCAAAATCAAGATAAGGATCGCCTTTGAATTTATAAGCGCCGTGGCTGGTGCCTATGGCTACAGCCAGAGAATCCACTCCTGTTTTTTCAACAAACTCCGCAGCCTCTTCAGGATCTGTAAACGTCGCGTTCCTGGCGTCTACGTTTATGTTGTCCTCTATACCCGCCAGCTTGCCGAGTTCGGCTTCAACGGACACGCCCTTGCTGTGAGCGTAGTCAACGACCTCTTTTGTAAGGCTTATGTTTTCCTCAAACGGGTGCTTTGATCCGTCTATCATGACAGAGGAGAATCCGTCGTCAACGCATTTTTTGCATATGTCAAAATCTTCTCCGTGGTCAAGATGGAGAGCAATGTCAAGGCCTGTATCCTCTATGGCAGCTTCAACAAGCTTTATGAGATAGGCCGGCTTGGCGTATTTTCTCGCTCCTGCGGACACCTGCAGTATGAGCGGAGCGTTTTCTTCCATGGCAGCTTCAACTATGCCCTGGATTATCTCCATGTTATTGACGTTGAAAGCTCCTACGGCGTAATCGTTTTTCAATGCTTTTGCAAACATTTTCTCTGTTGTAACTAAAGCCATAAATTGCCTCCTTTAAAACAATCATTCAGCTATAATGTCCAGGATATCTTCTTCAGAAGAGCCTGATGGTATCTGGAAGGTGCCCGACTGAATGGAATCGGAGAGACCTTCGTTTGATATATACTCTTCAAAATCGGAAGCCGATGATATGAGACCGGCATCGTAAAGCTTTTCGGCTACCGATGAAGAAGTATCCGAATCTGTTACGGTTATGCTCTGGGATGCAGAGGATGAGGACGCATCTGACCGGCTCTCCTGAGATTCCTCTTCAGCTTCCCGCGTTTCAGTAGCCGCAGCCTGTTCGGCCAGAACCTCCGGATATTCCATAATGGAACCTATTCTGGTGTATATGATGAACCCGGCCACAGCCAGTATGATGAGAACCACTATTATATCGTTTTTATCGTAAAAAAAATCTTTTATTTTATTCATTGGCATACTCCTTCTTTTATACATACATACTTTAACATATTTCAATCGCTTTCACAAATCCAAAAGCCCTATTTTTAATGAAAATTTCTTCACATGAATTGTAATGGATGAGTAAACTGTTGTATAATCATATCTATGGTAAAGCTGACTATCACAAGCAATGAAGCCGGTCAGAGGCTTGACAGGTTTCTTAGGAAATACCTCAGAAGAGCAACTCTGGGTACTATATATAAGCTTATAAGAAAAGACGTAAAGGTAAACGGCAAAAGAGAGAAGGAAGACCTCATACTCAGAGAAGGGGATACGGTGCAGATATATATACCGCAGCAGAGGCTCGCGGAACTGTCTGTGCCCGTAAAGGAGAAGACGGCCAGAAAGCAGTTCAAAGTCGTATACGAGGACGGGAACGTACTGGCTGTCCATAAACCGAAGGGGCTTCTGGTACACGGAGACTTGAGAGAAAAAAAGAACACTCTTGTCAATCAGGTCTGCGGGTACCTTCAGGAGAAGGGAGAGTTCGATCCTTCAAAGGAGAGGACGTTCAGGCCTTCACCTGCGGGAAGGCTTGACAGGAACACGACCGGACTTGTCATGTTCGGCAAAAATGCCGCGGCTCTCAGAGGGCTTACGGAAGCCATGAGAAACAGAGGCTGGCTAGACAAATACTATCTTGCCGCAGCATGGGGCACAGTCCGCGGGCCTTTTACCGTGGAAGGCAATATGGAAAGGGACAGGGAGAAGAATATTTCCTCTGTCGCCGATCCGGGAGCAGGGAAAGAAGCTGTGACGGAAGTGTTTCCGGTCATTGCGGGAGAGAGATTTTCCATAGTAAAGATAAAGCTCATAACAGGAAGGACCCATCAGATAAGGCTCCATATGGCTGAAGCGGGTTTTCCGCTTGCAGGGGATCCAAAATACGGCCGAAACGATGCCAATGAGTATATGCGTGAGAAGTTCGGCATAAACGTCCAGCAGCTGCATGCGTGGAGGATGGAGGCGGTGAGGCTGCCGCATCCTCTTGAATATCTTTTGGGGAAGACATTCGAAGCTCCGCCGCCGGCGATTTTTTCACAGCTTGAGGAATATATCGCCAAAGAACGATAGGTTGATGAGAGGTGTGTGTATGTCAAAAGCAGGAAGCAGAGAGAAATTTCAGGGATGGAAGCTCAGAAACGCGCCGTATCTCATAGCCGCGTGTCTGGCTTTTGTGATGGTGATGCTTGTGGCGCCGGAGGTGAATGAAGGCGATTCCATGGAACCGGCCATAAACGACGGAGACGTTCTCGTTGTCAGCAAGACGTCGTATTCGGTAAACAGAGGGATACCTGACAGAGACCAGGTCGTCATACTTGAAAAAAACGCTGCAACGGATGTGTCGGAGGATAACCTAATAGCGCGGGTGGCCGGCCTTCCGGGAGAAAAGGTGGAGATAAAAGACGGCAGCGTGTATATAGACGGGGATGAATATGTAACTCCCGGCAGGATAAAAGGAGCACAGGGAGATCTTGAACTCACCCTGAGTGAGGATGAGGTATTCCTGCTGTGTGACAACAGAGACGAGGAGCTGGACAGCAGAAACAAAGGACTTGGACCGGTCGATATGAAAGACATAAAGGGAAACGTCCTTTTGCGGATATGGCCCTTGTCCGGATTCGGAGGCATTGAATAGATGAAAGAACTTATAAAGGACATAATAATAGCTCTGGTCATAGTAGCGGCCATAACAATAGTCATAAAGCCTACGATAGTAAAGGAAAGCTCCATGGAGCCGACTCTTTACGAAAACAATTATCTTCTCGTAAACAAGCTGGCGTATATAACGGCGGATCATCCGGACTACGGGGATATAATAGTCTTTGAGTCAGATATAGATAAAGAAGACGGAAGCGGGAAAAAACTGCTTATAAAAAGAGTCATAGGTGTTGAAAATGATATTATAAGCATATCGGACGGCGTTGTTTACAGGAACGGGACCGCGCTCAGCGAGCCGTATACGCTTGAGGGCTATACATCGGGCGATGTGTATAATTACCGTGTGCCTCAGGATCAGGTATACGTCATGGGAGACAACAGGAGCATAAGTCTTGACAGCAGAGCCGAGGAGGTCGGGACCGTAAGCGAAGACGATATAGTGGGGAAGGCGTTTATCAGACTGTATCCTTTCAGTCAGATAGGACTTCTGTAAAAGTACCGTAAAAGAACGAATAAAGGCTTTCCGCATACATATTTTTCAGGAGGGGTATTAATGGCGGGAAGGCTGGCAACGTATATTGCCGCCGCTTTTGCGGGAGTGGCTGCGGCATTCTTTCTTTCAGGGATATTCTGTATAGCGTCCGTATCCGGCGACGGGATGGAGCCGGTGCTTGAAAGCGGAGATACGGTCATAATAAACAGGCTCGCTTACAGCTCGTGTTCTCCTAAGACAGGAGATATAGCGGCTTTTCGCAGCTATGTGCACGGCGAAAACGGGGAGAGCGGGATACTTGTAAGAAGAGTGGCAGGCGGACCGGGGGATACTGTGGAGATAAAGGATAATGTATTTTACCTCAACGGAAAGCCCTATGAAGAGTATATGAATGAAGCGGTCAGCATGGAAGACATGGATAAGATAACACTTGACGAATACAGTCTTTTCGTATTGAACGACAACAGAAAGGAAGCTCTCGACAGCAGGGATCAGGCGGTCGGAGTGCTTGACGTCAGCGATATTATTGGAAAGGTCTGTTTCAGATAAAGAGAGCGTGGTATAATGAAGGTAGCTGCAAACAACAAAAAAGCAAGACACGATTATTTTATAGAGGAGACTTATGAAGCGGGCATAGCTCTCACAGGCACGGAGATAAAGTCCGTAAGACAGGGAAGGGTGAGCATAAAGGAGAGCTACGCCAAGATAGAGGGAGAAGAAGTCATCCTCTACGGGATGAATATAAGCCCTTACGAACAGGGAAACAGGTTCAATACAGAGCCTCTCAGACCCAGAAAGCTGCTTCTTCACAAGAGGGAGATAAGGAAGCTCATCGGATATACGACACTTAAAGGGCTTACACTCGTGCCCCTAAAGATATATATAAACGACAGAGGCCGTGCAAAGGTCGAACTGGCCGTGGCAAGAGGCAAAAAACAGTACGATAAGCGTCACGATATAGCAAAGAGAGAGGCTGACCGCAGGATACAGCGTGCTGTGAGAAAATAGTCATTATGTTAAAAGGAGGGGAAGAAATGCAGGATTTTTTTAACAAGCTGGGAAAATCAGCGGCAACTGCAGCCAGCAAAGCGGGAAATAAAGCGGAAGAGCTCATCGAGGTAGGAAAGCTCAAGGCAAAGATAAATTCCGAGAAATCTGAAATATCGTCTGCTGAGAAGGAGATCGGCAGATACTGTTATGGGCTGTTCCAAAACGGTAAGCTCAAGGATGAGGCAATAAAAGAACTTTGCGAAAAGATAAAAGCGTGCTATAATAACATCGAAGAGCTGGAAAAACAGATCCAGGAAGAAAAAAACAAAGCAAAGGATGACGACCCTACCATATAGGCGTTGTCCGCAATATGGGGATGTTTCTGGTTTCGACGGGGGTGTGGAAACCGGATAAGCGAGCCGCAGTTTGTCCAGTCTGCGTTAAAAGGGACACGTTAAATATAAACGCTAAAAAGAACAACAATTTCGCACCTGTAGCTATGGCTGCGTAAGCCAGTTTAAGCTGTGCGTGTCGGCTCCGGTTTACCTGTAGGCCGAAGACCCGGCAACGATCATACAGGAAAACCTCATGTGAAATCCCGGCAGCATGAGGGAACAACGGGATAGCTCCCCGTAAAGCCTGCTTTTGGGCGTTTCGGGAAGCGAAATCTTAAAACAAAAGCTGCGCTCGGAGAAAGTCCTGTGGAAATGCTTTCGGACATGGGTTCGATTCCCATCATCTCCACCAGAATTACAGCCTTGGCTGGAAACAGCCGGGGCTTTTTGTATTTTTGGGGCATATAAGCCCCGCCGGTCACGCAGAGCGTGAACGGCAAGTAAACCACCCGCTATGCGGGTGTGCGTCTTTTTATTCTATATATTCAGCTTCTTTTTGAGAGCTTCCTGAAGGACCAGCGAAAAGTTGATGTTACTATCCTGTGCCGCTTCATTGAGCCACTCAGGAATTGTAAGGGTTTTCTTTACAGCTTTGTTGTTGTATCTCTTTCTGTACTCCATGGTGTCACACAGAATATAATTTGCAAACTCGCCATCTGATAGTTTCAAGCTACTAATCACGGATGGTTCTGGTATAACTTTCCCGTCTGCCTCATACCCATAAAGAACGAGTGCAAGCACGTCCTCGGCCATCATAAGCGCGTCAGGCATGTCGTCTCCGCAAGTATAGCAGCCTTCAAGATCGGGAAAGTTTACGGAGAATCCGCCATCTTCTTCAGGTGTAAATATAGCCGGATATGCGTATCTCATATCTTGTCTAATTTCTATTCTATCGAGAGATATCCGGGGGATTCATTCAATCTCATTTGGACTCTTGGCGTTTTTTGATGTAATAGCTGACTTGCCAGATTGCTTTTCGATTTCTTCTCTTGCGTTTCGAGCTATATTACCACCTTGGCGAGCCACCTTCTTACTTTCTTCAAATCCTTGAGGATTACTCCCTCGGGAAATTTCAGTAGTGGATACTTCTGCGAGCATATTTAGTACAAGCTCAAGGTTTGACATATTATCACGGAGATTCTCTTTTTTCAAACCTTTGAAGTTCTTATACTATCTTGTTGTCATTCCAGACCATGCCTGGGAAATCTCGTTTGTAAGTATGGCGTATTCTCTACCTTGCTTTACTCCTGATCGCTGCCATTCGTCTGTAAGTTCCTTGCGCATTTCTATCGTTTTCATACGCTGGTTGATCCATTCTTCGGAGTAGCCTTTTTTTCTATATGTATCATAGGCCCGCTGTATAGCTTTTTCAGGGTCAGAAATTTCATCAAGCCTATCTTTGCCAACTTCAGCAAGCCACATCTTAAACGGCTCGGCTTTAGGCGACGGGATAGACTGAATAATGCGGAGAAGTTGTTCGGTATCAGCAACGTCAGTCAACCTCTTTTTTCCATCCGTTGCAATCATTTTCAACTGCTTACAATTTGTAAGCAGTTCATCGGCACCCTCTTCTTTCATGCGTTTTTTTAAAACCGACCAATAAGTGCTTGCGCCCCGTGTTGTTTTTTGTTCGGTTAAAACCGCAACCACATCAACGATGGAGAAATACCATTCCTCATTTTCGGCATCCCATGCTGTACGTATTTGACTATCTTCAAAAAGTTTCAGTTCGTTTTTCATAATAAATTACCTTCCCGTGGTTACATATCCAAAACCCCACATCCCCTATACATACCGTTTGCAGGAGGCTAAGCGATTGTTTTTAATCGCCAAAATCGTAAGCTTCTTCAAGATCATTGACAGCATCGACAGCCCCGCCTAAAAAGGCATTGTAAAAATCCCCGTTTTCTTCAAATTTATCAATGATCCAAGTTCCGTCCCTTTGTGTTAGCGAGATTGATGTCGTATCTGTATAGTTTTTTTCCATAGTATCTACATTGCTTTTTAATAATGTTTCCGCAAGTGATTCTATTTGCTCATCTGATGCATTACTGAATGCGAGTGCCATTGTTTGCGACATATACTCAGACATAAAAGAAGTTAAAGTTGAGCCGAGATTATAAGTTTTAAATGTAACATCTACCGTTGCTTTATCACCATCAATCTTTTCATTATCGATCTCATACTCGAAATCTAAAACTTTAGGAATAAGTTTTTCACGTAATTCGTTTGTAAATTCATCATCTGAGTCGGCAGCATATAGTTCATTGCCAAACTTAAAAGTTTTGTCGGAATATATCGAATTAATCGTCTCCGAATCTTCGGCTTTAACTGCAGATAAAAACGAGTCTACTGTTTCGGTCGGCGTGGCTCCTCCGCATGAGCATAATAAACCCATAGTTAAAATAAGGATTACAAAAGGCATAATAATCTTTTTCATTGTTCTTCTCCTTCTTCATTTTTGAACTATATTCATATATCTAATAAGCTATAATGCTTCAAAGTCCCTCTTAAGAACGCTTCATCCACTTCGAGATACTCCGCCATATCCCATATTTCAGTATGTCCATCTTTTGCAAGGCAAAGAGTATATTCTCTATAGGCAGAATCTTAATGTATGCCCATTTACGGGCAACGTTTTCCTGCCGGCGGTTGTTTATGCTTGCTTGATCCGGTATATCTCCGACGCTGGTCTCATAGTGCCCGATCTCTTCCGCCAGTGTGGAGTATTTTCTACCCTCGGGCATATCACTATTAATCACCCCTTAGGATAATATCAGACACAATGTCCGTACTTTTGGACACTACTTGCCACCTCGCTTCGACAGCACGAATTTCTTAAATTCTTCTATCTCGCTCAGCTCTTCATCCGTCCATTCCTCGCCCTCGTGGTGGGCGGCGATGGTGTGGATTTCAGGTTCGCTTGCGCGTCTTGGATACCAGTATGATTTCCCTTCCTCAATACCTGGCGAGGTGCCGTACTTTTTCACGAGTTTTTCATATATTTCCGCTGGCATGCGTTCCTTTTGATATTTTTGATTTAGCATCATTGCTACATATAAGCCAAAATCAGGATGATATGACTCATCTCGTTCTTTTGATGCGTTTACACTTCTTGCGTATAGAGCAAGATATTCTTGCAGTTTTGCGTTACATTTCTCACCAATGGTAGCCGTAGCGTCATCCATGCAGTTTCTGGCATTAGCTTTAGAGGTTTCCATTTCTATTTGTTGTTCTACTTTTATATATTTCTTATCCCATCCCATTAATATTACTGGGCTAACATCTAAAGCGCGCGCTATCATCTCTATCTTGTCGGATGGAATGTTTGTTATAATATTGTTTTCATATTTATAAATCGTTTGTTTTATCGTTCCTGTTTTGCTTGCCAGCTCATCTTGTGTCATATCTTTACTGTTTCTAAAATATTTAATTCGCTCACCAACAGTCATAATATCCACCTCCAAGTAACTTGATTATATCGCGAAAACGTTACAATGCAAGCGAAAAATAACTTGATACGCTACAAAATGAGGATTACGATTCAAGTGACTTAAAAAGTTACATGAAGTGAGGATGTGATAGATACGAACGTCCTCAGGGGGAAGATAGCAGAAAAAGGACTCTCTCAGGCTCGAGTAGCTGAGCACATTGGAATTGCACCAAAAACATTTTATGAAAAAATGAGTAGGGGTGTTTTTGGCAGTGATGAGATAGAGGCAATGATTCAGTTATTAGAGCTCGATGATCCTGTAAGAATTTTTTTTGCGAACAAAGCAACTTAATAAGTTACAAGCGGAATACCTTTTTGAACAGACTACGGAGTGAGGTGAGAAAGAGATATGAAAATGCTTACCATTAAAAACGGAGAGCTTTACCTTGATGGTGAAAAAGTAGAGTGTGTCAAGGCATATATCATCTCCACCAGAATTATAGCCTTGGCTGGAAACAGCCGGGGCTTTTTGTTTGCCACTGACCTGGCGGCTACGGTAAAAAATGATTTTACGAAGAGATGAAAATGTGAAAAAGCGAAGAAAAGGCGATAATTCTTCACTTTTTTTCCAGA
>CAWVKQ010000055.1:0-60515 GCA_963929955.1 Bacillota bacterium | reverse complement strand
GGATTATTATTTGAATTGAACCGCCGTATGCCGAACGGCACGTACGGTGGTGTGAGAGGGGCTACAGGTTAGCCCCTACTCGATTGTTTTAAACAGCGGAAAGGTCAAGTCCCATGGGTCCGGGCCTGAAAAGCCTTTCATCCATGGCCTTGAGGTCAGGAGAGATAACAGGGGTAAAATCCATGAGCTCCAGTATATCTCTTTCAAGGTCAACACCCGGGGCGATCTCAAGGAGAGTAAGGCCCTTATCAGTTATGGTGAATACGGCGCGTTCTGTTATGTAGAGGACGTGCTGACGTCCCTTGCTTACAGAATTGCTTCCGGAAAAAGTGATGTGATCGACCCGGCGGACGAATTTTATGTGGGGTCCGTTTTTTACTATACGGAGCTTCCCGTCTTCTATGCGTATGTCATTTTCGTGGCCTGCGGTGAATGTTCCCATAAAGCAGATGTTCTTGGCCCCCTGGGTTATGTTTATGAAGCCTCCGGGGCCGGGGACTTTTCCCGCGAACCTTGACACATTGACATTGCCCTCCATGTCTATCTCCGCGGCTCCCAGACATGCGAAGTCTATGCCGCCTCCATCGTAAAAGTCGAACATATCGGGCTGCTTCAGTATGGCATCCGGATTGTAGGCCGCCCCCGTTGCTATGCCGGGAGCGGGTACTCCTCCCATTACGCCTGATTCTATGCTGGCGGACACCTTGTCTATGAGACCCTCCTCGTTCAGAACAGAGGACACGTCCATTGGAAGGCCGATGCCCAGGTTGATGAATGCGTTTTCGTGAAATTCCATGGCTCCGCGTCTGCATATGATCTTTTCGGGACTCAGGGGAATGCTTTTTATTTCGTCGAGCTGTATTTTCTCATCTCCGCACCATGAATCAACAGGGCGCGGGAGTCCCTCTATGAAGTGCTGCCCTGTGTTTTCGGGCGTGCCCAGGATCACATAGTCCACCAGAGTAGATGGGACCGTTACCATCTGAGGATGTATTGAGCCGTTTTCCACGATCTCGTCCACCTGGACCATGACTATGCCGCCGGAATTTCTGGCTGCTGTGGCCATCTCAAGCTGTTCGAGATGCATAGCCTCCTTTTCCAGGGAAATATTTCCCTTCCTGTCAGCCTTTGTACCTTTTATGAGGGCCACGTCTATGGGAAAAGCAGGGTAGAAGAGGCAGTCTGAACCGTTGAGAGATATGAGCTGTACGGGAGCATCGCCGCAGGCTCTGGCGGCATCGTTTATACGGCCTCCGTCGATCCTTGGATCCACGAAGGTCTTCATGCCGACCTCTGTGAAAACTCCCGGCTTTCCGGCTGCTATGGCTCTCATCATATGAGAAAGCACTCCCTGCGGGATCATGAAGCAGGCAAAGGCATTATCCATTACAAGGGGATATATCCTGTTGGCAAGGCTCAGATTACTGCACAGAAAACGATCCATCAGACCTTTGTGGGCAAAGTGGTTTATACCTCTTCCCACGCCGTCGCCGCCTATGCCGGCAACGTTGACAACGTTGAGGGAACGGGGATGGCCTTCCTTTGTGAACCTGGCTTCGATCTCTCCCATGATGTCATCTGGGAGGCAGAAGCTTATAAAAGCGTCTATGGCAAGTGTCGAGCCATCCTTTATGAGAGCGGCAGCTTCCCTTGCTGTTATGAATTCTGCTGACATGTTTGATACCTCCGGATATCAGATCATCTGTTTTTAAAGGTGAAATTTTTTTCATGCATGAGGAACGCTCTCATTGCCGTCTTCTGATCCTCTGTGTCAAAGAGCGCACTGAAAAGCCTTCTCTCAAGGCTACAGCCTTCCTCAGTGGAAAGGGTGTCTGATGCGGCTATGGCTTTTTTTGCGGCCCTTACGGCCAGCTGTCCCTTTTTCTCTATTTCGCCGGCAATGTAAAGGGCTCTTTCCATAAGCTCATCTTCCGGGACCACATGGTTTACGAGGCCGATTTCAAAAGCGCGGCCGGCATCTATCGATGAAGCTGTAAATATCAGCTCGGATGCCATGCTCTTTCCTACGATCCGTGGAAGACGCTGGGTGCCGCCGGCTCCGCATATGACGCCGAGGCCTGTTTCGGGAAGCCCCATGCGGGCTTTTTCGGAGGCTATCCTTATGTCGCAGGCCATTGCCAGCTCGAGGCCGCCTCCAAAGGCGTATCCGTTTATGGCGGCTATTACGGGGACAGGAAATTTTTCGATCCTGAGATTGAGATCGCTGCCTAAAGCTGCCCAGGAAAATATGGAGCTGCTGTCCTTTTCGCACATTTCACTTATATCGGCTCCTGATATAAAAGCCTTTCCGCTTCCCGTGATAATGAGCACGTATATATCGTCGTCCTCTTCAACGCGATCAAGAGCCTGCGATAGGGAGAGAATGAATTCCTCGCACAGCGCGTTGAGGGAGCGCTGTCTGCACAGGGTCATGACAGCCGTATGACCCGTCTTTTCGATGAGAACATCAGCCATTTAATCTCCTTTCCGTCATCCGAATATTATACAGAGCGGCAGAGCCACAAGGAATGTGGCGCCTATAGGGACGACGAGGCATGTTACGAAGTTGTATTTGTATGACAGCTTGTGAGTTGTATTGCATATGGCGAATACCGATACGATGGAGCCGTTCCACGGAAGGGAGTCGAGACCGCCCGATCCGTCGGCGCACAGCCTGTGTATGAACTCCAGGTTATAGCCCTGAGCCCCGTATTCCAGAAATGTATCGCCGAGGGTCTCGTACATGAGGGCGATGCCTCCGGAGGCTGATCCCAGCAGTCCTGCGAATACATTGGCGCCTACGGCAGCCACTATGTAAGGATTCGCATCGGATGCCATGAGCACGTCGGTGGCAAAGTGGTAAAACGGGGTCTGATTCACTACAGAACCGAACCCTACTATAACGGCGGTGTTTATTATAACCGTGACAGAGGAAAGCGCGGCTGAGTTGAACATGTTGAGCAGCTCCGCGGATCTCGGAAGATGCTTCCAGAAAAGTATGAGAGCCATTACTATGCCTATGAGGAGGCATACGATAATGTCAAGCTCCGTCACGTTGAATATTATGAGGACCGCAGCTATGGGGAGCACGGAAACAAGGCCTCCCGGCGCGTTTGATTCCTCTTCCGTCCTCTTGACATTTTCGGGCCACTGGAAATGCTCTCCTCTCAGCCGGGCCTTTTTGCCCGCATGGTTCATAAAGATCACTATGGACACAGCCATTACGGCCGCTCCGGTAAGACCGGGGAGAAGGCCCGCATATGAAGGCGTACCCAGATATTCCATGGAAACTATGTTGGGTATCTGAGGCGTGAAGGGACCTGTCATGGCAAATGTCCACATGCCTCCGCAGACTATGCCCGGAAGCAGGTATGTAGGCAGGTCAGCTTCTTCAAAGAGCTTGAGAGCGATAGGGTATACGGCAAATATTATGACAAAGCTGTTTATGCCTCCGTAGCTTAAAATGGCCGCTGATATCATACAGGCAAGCATGCAGTTCTTTGCGCCGAACCTTCTGGATATCATGAAACCTATCTTTGCGGCAGCTCCCGAGTCCTGATAAATGTTGCCGAATATGCTGCCCAGCAGAAATATGAAGAAGTAGGAGAGGAAAAAGCCGGTCACTCCCGACATGTATGTCTCCGTTACTCCTTTGAAAAGAGGCAGCCCGCTGGTTATGCAGACGAACACAGCGGCCAGAGGGCCTATGATGATAGGTGAAATACGTTTAAAAATAAGAAATGCCATTGCAGCCAGCGCTATTATGACGCCGGCTCCCGAAATAATTATTGAAGTATCCATTTTACTGTCTCTGTTCCTTAAATCTAAAAAATACCGTTCGAACATTATATCACATATCAAAGGAAGTTTCACTCAATTTACACTTAAAACATGTGGATATGAGGCGGTAAAAATAGTAAAATATACTTAAAGTGCCGGAAAGGAGATGGCGGGGCTCCGCCTGTAACAAAAATGTCTTTTGTAACATTTGATAACGTTGGAAAAATATACAAAACAGGTGACGTGGAGGTGCAGGCTCTTCGAAATGTGAGCTTTGAGATAGAAAAGGGCGAGATATGCGTCGTTGTAGGTCAGTCGGGAGCCGGCAAGACGACGCTTCTCAATATACTGGGAGGCATGGATACCCTTACGTCGGGGAAGGTGTTCCTTGACGGAAACGATATATCGGCTCTTTCGGAAAAACAGCTGGCCGGGTACAGAAGGTTCAGCATAGGATTCGTGTTCCAGTTTTACAATCTCATCCCCAATCTCACGGCTCTTGAAAACGTGGAGATCGCGTCTCAGCTCTCAAAGGAGCCTCTTGACAGCAGGCTCGTAATGGAAGAGGTGGGACTCAAGGACAGGATGGACAATTTCCCGGCACAGCTTTCGGGAGGGGAGCAGCAGAGGGTGGCCATAGCAAGGGCGCTTGCGAAAAATCCCAAGCTGCTTCTGTGCGACGAGCCGACGGGCGCGCTCGACTATGAGACGGGAAAGGCAATACTTAAGCTGCTGCAGGATACATGCAGGAAAAGCGGCATGACGATAGTGATAATAACCCATAATTCGGCTCTGACGGCAATGGCTGACAGAGTGGTGAGGATAAAGAACGGAACAGTGGATTCTATCATGATAAATGAAGAACCTGAGCCTATAGAGGATATAGAGTGGTAACAGAGGCAGAGGACAGATGGCTGGCAGGAATACGTATTACAAGAATATAAGGCGGACCATAATGGGAAGCATGGGAAGATATATAGCCATACTTGCCATTATTGCTCTTGGAGTCGGTTTTTTTGCCGGAGTAAAAAACACGAGAAGCGCCATGGTGGCTACCTGCAACAGATATGTGGCAGATTATGACATGTACGATTACAGACTCATATCCACCTACGGCTTTACAGAAGACGATGTGAAGGCCTTTGCTGATCTTGATTCCGTAAAGGAAGCAAAAGGGTCTCTGTCCGCTGACTTTTTCTCATCAGACGAAAGAGGCAGCGCCGTAACGATAAGAGCACACGCCATAACGGAGGGGATAAACGATCCCGATATATTGGCGGGAAGGATGCCTGAAAAGGATGATGAGTGTCTGGGGGACAGTCTCATATACGATGAAAAAGATATAGGCAGCAAGGTAAAGGTCACCGATGAAAACGATGAGGCTGTAAAGGAGCAGCTGGCTTCCGATGAGTATACCATAACCGGGATAATGGAGTCGCCGAACTACATGATGAAGGAGGAGAGAGGGACGACTTCTCTCGGAGACGGCAAGGTGGACGGCTTCATATACATACCGGAGGGGGGCTTTACATCGGAGTATTTCACAGAGCTGCTCATAGTATGCAGGGATCAGGGCTATGTGTACAGCAAGGAGTACAACGACAATATAGAGGCTGCCGGAGATGAGATAACAGAGACAGCGGAACTCAGGGGAGAGGAAAGATACGACGAGATAATAGAGGCGGGACAGGAGCAGATAGACGCCGCAAGGAAAGAACTGGATGAGGGAAGAGCGCAGCTTCAGGAAGAAAAGGAGAAGGCGTACGCTCAGCTTTCAAGCTCAAAGAGCACCCTGGACAAAAACAGCAGACAGCTGGAGGAAAGCCGCCGGCAGCTTTTGAACCAGAAGAGCAGGCTTGCGAATCAGAAGTCGGAGCTGACAGAGCAGAAAAACCAGGCAGAAGAGGGAATGTCACAGGTACAGGCTGCCCTTGAAGCCGCAGAAGCGGCGGGGAATGAAGAAATGGCGGCGCAGCTCCGGGCGCAGATACAGCAGATACAGAGCTCAATAGGGCAGATAGATGCGGGGCTTGCGCAGATAGCGGCCGGCGAAAAGGACATCGCCTCGGGAGAAGCGGAGCTGGCAGCGGGGCAAAAGCAGATAGAAGACGGCTACAGTCAGTACTATGCCGGAAGAGAGAAGGCTGAGGCGGGATTCGCCGCAGGAGAGGCTGAGATCGAGCAGGGAGAAGAGGAAATATCAGAGGCAGAGGCTGAGCTTAAGGATGTCGCAAAGCCGGAGATCTATATACAGACGAGGATGGATAACGAAGGCTACAGCTCATTTGACAGCAACTCGCAGATAGTCGACGGTATAGCGAAGGTGTTCCCTGTATTCTTTTTCCTCATAGCGGCTCTGGTATGCTCTACGACCATGACAAGGATGATAGAAGAGGAGCGCACACAGATAGGAGCTTTCAGGGCGCTTGGATATACGAGGGGATCCATCATGCTCAAGTACATGATATATTCCGGTTCAGCCGCCATAATAGGATGTCTCATAGGGTTCCTGGCAGGCTCCAAATATTTTCCTGAGTTCATATGGATAGCTTATGGCATGATGTTCGGATTCGCTCCTCTGGAATATCATTTTCACTGGCAGCTTTTCCTCATATCTCTTGCAGTATCGCTTCTGTGCTCGATGGGAACGACATATCTGGCATGCAGAAGCCAGCTCAGGGGAAGCCCGGCGGAAATACTCAGGCCTGAGACGCCAAAGGCAGGCAAGAGGATATTCCTTGAGAAGATCACAGTGCTCTGGAACAGACTGAGCTTCCTTCACAAGGTATCTGCGAGAAACGTATTCCGTTATAAAAAGAGGATGTTTATGATGATACTGGGCATAGGCGGCTGTACCGCGCTGGTGCTGACCGGATTCGGACTCAGGGATTCCGTTGCCGGCATAGCTGATCACCAGTATGACGAGATAGAAAAATACACCATGGCCGTAGGCTTTTCCGAAGAGCTCACAGACGAAAGACTGACGGAGTTTATGGGAGACTTCGGAGACGATATAAAAAGCGCCGCTGAACTGCAGCAGTCGACGGTAAACGCTGAGACGGAAAAGGAAAGCCAGTCATGCAGTCTTATGGTGACGGGAGATGAAAGCATAACAAAAGCCGTATCCTTCAGAGATATGGAGGGAGGCAGGATAGCGTATCCGGATTCAGGCGAGGCAGTGATAAACAACAAGCTTGCATCGCTTCTGGGCGTGGAAAAGGGCGATACCATAACCGTGGAGTATGACGACACGAAAAAAGCGGAGCTGAAAGTGTCGGGGATATATAAGAACTATGTATCGAATTATATATACATAAGCGATGACACATATGAGAGCGATTTTGACAAGACCTACGAACCGTCGGCGCTGTTTGTGACACTTAAGGACAGCGACAGGGTCTATGATGTGGCTGAGGAGATAAACGATTTCGAAGGAGTAGCGGCCATATCGGTGAACCAGGACGTGAGAAACAGCGTAGACGACATGATGGTAAGCCTCAATTACATCATAATACTTGTGGTCGGCTGCGCGGGAGCGCTGGCATTCATAGTGCTGTTCAATCTCGGGAATATCAATATCACTGAGAGGGTAAGGGAAATAGCCACCATAAAGGTGCTGGGATTTTATCCGCGTGAAACGGGCGCCTATGTTTTCAGGGAGAACCTGGTCCTGGTAATAATGGGAATAATAATAGGGATCCCTGCGGGGCTCGCGCTGCACAGATTCGTAATGTCACAGATCATAGTGGATATGGTCTCGTTCAATCAGGTGATAGAGCCTGCCAGCTATGTGTTCACAGTGCTTGTGGTAGTGGGATTCGATGTTATAGTCGATATTATCATGAGGAGAAAGCTCAGAAGGATAAACATGGCCGAAGCGCTTAAATCCATAGAATGACAGGCGCGTGAGGCAAAGAGGAGGAAAAAACAATGCATGAAGTCAAGACTCCGAAAAAGCCGTTCCTTTATTACGGAGGGATAGTGCTGCTGCTTCTGGTGCTCTTTAATTTTCTTGCGCTGCCCCAGATGAGGGAAAGCGAGATAAAGGATGTTGAGTACAGCACATTCATGAGGGCGACTGAGAATCAGAAAATAGATCAGGTGGAGATACAGGACAATCAGATACTTTATACCGTAAAGAAGAGCGATGAGATACACAGGACAGGATTGATGGACGATCCCGGCCTTGTGGATAGGCTTTATGATTCGGGAGCGAAATTCACCAGTGAGATACAGACGCAGACGTCGCCGCTTCTGGGCATACTCCTGACATGGATACTGCCTATAATAATATTCATGCTCATAGGAAGATACATGAGCAAAAAGATGATGGACAAATCAGGCGGGGCCAATTCCATGATGTTCGGAATGGGAAAGAGCAATGCCAAAATATACGTCAAATCATCGGACGGTATAAGATTTTCCGACGTGGCCGGAGAGGATGAGGCCAAGGAGAATCTGGCAGAGATAGTGGAATATCTTCACGATCCGGGAAAGTACAGGGAGGTAGGAGCTTCGATGCCCAAGGGGGTCCTGCTTGTAGGACCTCCGGGAACAGGCAAGACCATGCTTGCAAAGGCGGTAGCGGGAGAGTCGGACGTGCCTTTCTTTTCCATGTCAGGCTCTGAGTTCGTGGAGATGTTTGTAGGCATGGGAGCCTCAAAGGTAAGAGATCTGTTCAAGCAGGCAAAGGAAAAGGCTCCGTGCATCGTGTTCATAGACGAGATAGACGCCATAGGAAAGAAGCGCGACGGCCAGGTAATGGGAAACGACGAGAGAGAGCAGACTCTCAATCAGCTCCTTACGGAGATGGACGGATTTGAGGACAACAGCGGCGTAATAATACTGGCTGCCACCAACAGGCCGGAGTCTCTGGATCCGGCGCTGACAAGGCCGGGACGGTTTGACAGGAGGGTGCCTGTTGAGCTTCCGGACATCAAGGGAAGAGAGGAGATTCTTAAAGTACATGCCAGGAAGATAAAGATATCGAAGAAAATCGATTTCAGGCATATAGCCGGCATGGCAGCGGGAGCTTCGGGAGCAGAGCTCGCCAATATAGTCAATGAAGCGGCGCTGAGAGCCGTAAGGGACGGCAGGCATTTCGCCACTCAGGAGGACCTTGAGGCCAGTATAGAAGTGGTAATAGCCGGATATGAGAAGAAGAACGCCATACTTACCGAAAGAGAAAAGAAGATAGTGGCATATCATGAGATAGGACATGCCATAGTGGCGGCAAAGCAGAGCGATTCTGCTCCTGTACAGAAGATAACCATAGTTCCGAGAACTTCCGGCGCGCTGGGATATACCATGCAGGCGGATGAAGGCAATCATTACCTCATGAGCAGAGAGGAGCTGGAAAACAAGATAGCTACATTCACAGGCGGAAGAGCTGCCGAGGAGATACAGTTCGGATCGGTGACTACCGGAGCGGCAAACGATATAGAACAGGCCACAAAGCTGGCAAGAGCCATGATAACCAGGTACGGCATGAGCGATGAGTTCGACATGGTAGCTATGGAGAATGTGACAAACCAGTATCTGGGAGGAGACTCATCCTTAAGCTGTTCAGCGGAGACTCAGACGCAGATAGACAGAGCGGTAGTGGAGCTTGTGAGAAAGCAGCATGAGAAGGCGCTCGGCATACTCAGAGAAAACCGCGACAAGCTGGACAGGCTGGCAGGATTCCTGTATGAGAAGGAGACGATAACGGGAAGGGAATTCATGGATATGCTGAATGAAGACGATGAATAGAGACGGGAGCTCGGCAGTGGAAGAAAGAGGCATACTGAAGCATACGGAATATATAGATATATGCGAAAGAGACATGGATGGCAGCGGGATAATAAGACCGGGCAGAATGCTGTACTTTTTTCAGGAAATATCATCACATCACGCAGATGCCATGTCCATAGGCTTTGACGATCTCATAAAGAAAAATCTGATATGGGTGCTGTCAAAGGTAAGATACAGGATGTACGGTAAAACGGAAGCGGGAAAATACACGCTTGTGACATGTCCGAGGCCGGGGAGCTCCGCCGTATACAGGAGGGATTATTATCTCAGAGATGAGGCCGGGGAGCTTAAAGCGGCAGGTACGAGCCACTGGTGCGTCGTCAATTACGAGACGAGAAGGATAGAGAGGGCGGATATAGATTTCAGCGGAGAGTTCGTAAAAGAGGATGCTTTCGAAGACGATATAAAGAGAATAGGAAGAGTGGACGGAGAACCTGCGGGTATCAGGCTCATAAGGGCTGAGGATATGGATAAAAACGGCCATACGAACAATTGCAGATACGCCGATATGGCGGAAGAAGCGGCGGCGGATCTGACAGAGGGACAGGGGATGCGTGAGTTTTCCATAAACTTTTCCAGGGAAACAAAGGAGGGGGACAGGATAAGCCTGTTTCTTAAAAGAGAAAAAAACACTGCCGCAGTAGAGGGAAGGACCTCTGAGGGCGCGGCAGTATTCAGAGCTGAGATAAGCCTGTGAGAGTTATGCGAGCCTTTTTACAAAATCAGCCATTGCTTCGGATATTTTTATCTGCTGAGGACAGACCGCCTCGCAGCTTCTGCAGCCTATACACGCGGAAGGCCTCTTATCCTCATCTATGGCGGAAAGAGCCATAGGGGCTATGAAGCCTGCCTCTGTGGAGCAATGCTCGTTGTAAAGCTCAAGGAGCATCGGTATATCAAGATGCTGAGGACAGTGAGACGTGCAGTAGCGGCATGCTGTGCACGGGAGCGCTGTCCTTTTTATTATGCTGTCTGCAATGCCTTCGAGGACTGAGAATTCCTCATCCGAGAGGGGTCTCTCCGTTTGAAATGTACTGATATTATCCTGAAGCTGCTGAAAATCCGACATCCCGGAGAGAGTGACCGTTACTCCAGGGACAGTCTGAAGGAATCTGAACGCCCAGGCAGGAACCGTCTCGTAAGGTCTGAGAGCTTTCAGATTTTCTTCAAAGGCAGCATCCAGTGAGGCGAGCTGTCCGCCCCGGAGAGGCTCCATTACCCATATGGGTATATTGCGCTCGTTTAGGAGCTCGACCTTTTCCTTTGCTTTCTGGAATTCCCAGTCCATGTAATTGAGCTGGATCTGGCAGAATTCCATTTCGCTGCCGT
Source organism: Bacillota bacterium (assembly GCA_963929955.1). Classification (GTDB taxonomy): domain Bacteria; phylum Bacillota; class Clostridia; order Peptostreptococcales; family Anaerovoracaceae; genus Lentihominibacter. Next base: position 49,613 of record CAWVKQ010000055.1, on the reverse strand, counting down.
AAGCATCGAGGAATCTTTCGAGGACGCTCCTGCTTCCGTGTACGGAAAGACCGAGATGGCGGATGCGCCCGGATCTTTTCTGTTTCATGAGATATTCCATTATGCCGTATTTTTCATCAGTATAGGAATCTATGTTCATCTCGCATACATTGTGAAACAGATAGAAGTCAAAATATTCAACGCCGCATTTTTCCAGCTGTTTTTCAAATATGCTTCCCACCTTGTCCATATTGCCGAGATCATAGCCGGGAAATTTGTCTGCAAGGAAAAAGCTGTCTCTCGGGTACGAGGAAAGGGCTTTTCCCATGACAGTCTCCGAATTGCCTTCGTGGTATCCCCAGGCGGTATCATAGTAGTTTATACCGTTTTTCATGGCGTGATCGACCATTTTTTTCGTTTCTTCAAAGTCCACCTGCGAGTCTTTGCCGTCTATTACAGGCAGTCTCATGGCTCCCATGCCCAGAGCCGAAAGCTTCATCCCTTTAAAATCCTTATAGATCATATGCTTACCACCTTTCTTTATATCCTGCTTATTACAGTATATTCCACATGCGGGCGTAAATCAAATATCTGTATGTAATACACAGCAATGCCTTTAAGTTATAGTAAAAGCCGCCGCGCTGAATGTTGTCAGCGCGGCGGCCATTGGATTTTGAGTCTATGCTGTCAAAGGGAGGCGACGGCATAGAGGATATTATCAATTATGTTTTATCTATACTAAGCCCTGTTCCATCATTGCCTTTGCAACCTTCAGGAATCCAGCGATGTTAGCGCCGGCTACCAGGTCATACTTTCCGTAGTATTCCTGAGAAGCGTCCGCGCATGCCTTGTGGATACCTACCATTATGCCGTGGAGCTGTTCGAGAACCTGATCTGCAGAGAATACAGTCTTGCCGGCGTTCTGACCCATCTCGATGCATGAGCATGCAACTCCGCCTGCGTTGGCAGCCTTTGAAGGTCCTACGATTATGCCGCCGTCCTGCATGATCTTGATAGCTTCGTTAGTTGAAGACATGTTGGAGCCTTCGCATACGAACTTGACGCCTCTGTCAACGAATCCCTGAGCGTCCTCTGCCTGGATCTCGTTCTGAGTAGCGCAAGGTATGTAGAGGTCAGCCTCAACTTCCCAAGGCTTCTTGCCTGCGATGAACTTTGAGCCAGGGAACTTGTCAGCGTAAGGTGAGCAGATGTTCTTGCCGGATGATCTCAGCTCGAGCATGTAGTCGATCTTTTCTCCGGAAACTCCGTCAGGATCATAGATGTATCCGTCAGGACCTGATATTGTAACGACCTTGGCGCCAAGCTGGTTCAGCTTTGTTGCCGTACCCCAGGATACGTTTCCGAAACCGGAGATGGCAACAGTCTTGCCCTTGATGTCTTCGCCGTTGGCCTTGAGCATTTCCTCAGCGAACCATACGATACCGAAGCCTGTAGCTTCAGTTCTTCCGAGAGCTCCGCCCCATGTAAGTCCCTTACCGGTAAGAACTCCTTCGAATCTGTTTACGATCTTCTTGTACTGTCCGTACATGTAACCGATCTCTCTGCCGCCTACGCCCAGGTCTCCGGCAGGGATGTCGGTTGAAGGTCCGATATGTCTGTAAAGCTCAGTTATGAAAGCCTGGCAGAATCTCATGACCTCAGCATCGGATTTGCCGGTAGGATCGAAGTCGGCTCCGCCCTTGCCGCCGCCGATAGGAAGGCCGGTGAGGCTGTTCTTGAAGATCTGCTCGAATCCAAGGAACTTTATGATTCCGGGATATACGTTAGGAGCGAATCTGAGGCCGCCTTTGTAAGGTCCGATGGCGCTGTTGAACTGATATCTGTAGCCCTTGTTGACCTGAACTTTACCGTTGTCGTCAACCCATACTACTCTGAAAGTGATTCCTCTTTCAGGCTCTGTCAGCCTTTCGAGAAGAGCAGCTTCCTCATATTCAGGATGTTTTTCGATAACAGGCTTGAGGGAAGAGAGCACTTCTTCAACTGTCTGGTGAAATTCCACTTCGCCAGGGTTCTTCTGCTTACAAAGCTCAATACATCTTTCAACATAATTTGACATTTTTTTTCTCCTCTTTTCAAATAAAAATTTCGCAAAGTTGGTAATGCCTTGTTAATTCTAAATATATCACTTTGTCAAATTATAGTCAATGGATTTCGGGAAAGGGACGGGAAGTTAAAATTTTCTGATAAAGGCCGGAAATCAGGGAATTCAGAAGGGCGGCGAGAAGGTGGCTCTGAAGGGAGCTCATTAAATTTTGACTAAATTTTGAGTAAAGTTTAACGGGAATTTAAAAAAATAGTTAATGATATTCTGTTAAAAACTTTTTTTAGCCGTGTTATAATAAAAAAAGTATGACCGCGCAAAGGCAATCTTATGATGAGAGGTGAAGATCTTGATAAGAAATTTTCTTAAAAAGCTGGAGGAGAGACTTACTGCAAAGAGCTTCCTGAAGAACATGAATATGACTAAAAAAGCCATGGTAAAGCTGCTTTCGGAATCTCAGTGGAAGAAGAATGTCAAAAATCTGGCAGAGGAAGAAAAGTTTTCTGCATCGGATCTGCTGGAGGCGCTGAGACCGTCTATGGATGCTCTGTGCAAGGCTCCAGGAGAGGGATGGCTCGTATATATATGTGAGGATATAGTGGCGGAACTTTATCCTGAGAATTTTTCTTCGGTATCAGATGATGAGAGAAGACGCGGCAAGCTATTTTTTCTTGAGAACTACAGAGCTCTTCTCAGATACGAAAGAGAGGTCAGGGGATTTTCACCTACGGACAGGATAGAGCTTCTGCCTGAAAAGGAGATAAAGGACTGCACGACAGCGGAGGAGTACAGGACTCTTAAGGAGTTCTGGAACCGCGAGTATATACAGGAGTTCATGAGGATAAACAGAGAGATCACTCCCTATAACACCATAGGACATATAGGCGGTGTGCATTTTGTCGCTGTTTTTATCGCAGAGCAGCTTAAGGGCACAGATGTACCGGTAGATATTGCTCTTGTATCCGCCGCGGCCGCGGGGCACGATCTGGGAAAATTCGGATGCAGCCCGAAAGAGGCGGAAAGGATACCTTATCTTCACTACTATTATACGGATGAGCTCCTTAAAAGGGAAAACATGCCGATGACGGCTCATATAGCCAGCAATCACTCAACATGGGATCTTGAGCTTGAGAACCTGTCCATAGAGTCCCTCATACTCATATATTCAGATTTCAGGGTAAAGAGCAGAAGAGAAAACGGAGAGGAAAAAGTATATTTCTACACTCTCACGGATGCCTTTGACGTGATACTGGGCAAGCTCGATAATGTGGATGAAAAAAAGAAAAGCAGGTATGAGAGGGTATATGCCAAGCTAAAGGATTTCGAGAACTACCTTAAGGATATGGGCGTTGAGACCGATGTATCCAAAGAGCCGTCCGGTCATGTGGGCGAGAGAAGGAAGGACACGGCGCTGCTCATGGGGAACGAAGTGGTGGAAAGGATAAAATACACCGCAATAGAGCACAATATAAAGCTCATGAGCATATTCAACAACGAATCTGCCTTCGGGAGCCTGCTTGAAGCAGCGAGAAGCGAAAAACAGTGGAAGAGCCAGAGGGCGTATCTGAACATACTTTCGGAGTATTTCACATATATGACCAGGCAGGAAAAGCTGATGACGATACACTTTCTCTATGACCTTCTGTCCCACAGAGAAGGGGATATAAGAAGGCAGGCGGGAAAGCTCATGGGCATCATTATCGCCAATTACGACGATATATACAGAAAAGAGCTCCCTGAATTCGCCCAGGGAAAAGATGAGAACAAGAACGCAGATGTGTGGAAATTTTATCTTGACAGGATAGTGTTCCCTGACTACAAGGTGACGGATCAGCACAGGAGCTGGATAGGGTACACTCTGAAGGTGGTAATACAGGGAATACTCGAGGGAGCGGGAGAAAAGCAGGCCGGCGTTTACATGGATAAATTTTTCCAGCTCTTTGAGCAGAAGGACATGCAGGACAGCGCTGTATTCGTGCTGCTGGATTCCGTAGTGTCCGTGCCGGAGGAAATGATATCCGAAACAGTAAGAAAGCAGATACTGAGCTTTGCGGCGGATGTGTCGGCCAGACAGTCCCAGGAAATAAAGATAGGGACTCTGCGAGCGGCGGAATATATATCGAGAAAACCGCTTGATGCGGAAGAACGCCGGCTCATAGGAAGGATCCTCAAAAATATGGATGAGGAGACGCTGACCATAAGCGTCTCATATCTCGCCTATAAGGTAGTGAGAAATACAGGGGATGATTCCGAGGCCAGAAAGTACTATAAAAAAGTCATTGAGCTTGAGGACAAGGCGGATCTTCTGGAGGATGATGCGGTATCCGAGATATTCAGGGAAAACCTCAAGGTGGGGACTCCGTGGGTGGTGAAACTGGTCAATATAGACTTCCTTCTGGAACATGCTCCTGAAAGCGGACTGAGCAGCCATGCCTTCCATCTGGCGGCGCATTTTTCGAATCTCATAAAAGTGAGCGAGAGAGTCACTGTAAGACACAAGGCAGGAAGAGGACTCGTAAAAACAGCCAGAAGGCTTCCTGCTGAACAGATAAACGAAATAGTAATAGAGCTGACAAAGGGGCTCGAGATAGGAGAATACCAGTTTTCGAAATATATACCCGAGTATCTGGGAGAGCTGGCCCTTTATCTGCATCCCGGCGAGCTTGACGAATTTATAGGAACTCTCGGCGAGCTCATAGAAAGCAATAATGACAAGGTCGGCTCCGTGGCCCTTGATACTGTGGGCGAGGTGCTCAAGAAGTATTCGGATTACTGCGGCAGAAACATGGAATCAGAAGAAAGCTGCGAGAAGAGAAAACTCACCATGCTGGGGCTGCTGCTCAAAGGCCTCGCCAATTATCACGAGGTGGTGAGCCAGGAGGCGATAATGGTGATCGGCCAGTATATATTCGGTACCGAGCTGCTGGATCAGGAGGAGAAGTTCGATGCATTCAAGCATATATACAAAAAGATGCTGACCCTCATACATGAGACGAGGGAAGAGGATATGAATTTCTTCACAAACGCCGCAGCTCTCAACCATATATACAGGTTCATATCAGAGTACAAGTTCAGCCGTGGGGATATGATGCTCCCTTCAAAGAGCATGGTGGCGTTCTTCCCGGGTACATTCGATCCGTTTTCCCTCAGCCATAAGGGAATAGTGCAGGCCATAAGGGACGAAGGGTTTGAAGTATACCTGGCTCTCGATGAGTTTTCCTGGTCAAAGAAGACTCAGCCGAGAATGATAAGAAGAAAGATCATAACCATGTCGGTAGCCGATGAGCCCGATGTTTTCCTGTTCCCGGACGATTTCCCGGTAAATATAGCAAATCCAAAGGATCTTGCAGCCCTGAAGACGCTGTTTCCGGGAAAAGAGCTCTACATGGTGGGAGGAAGCGACGTCATAATAAACGCATCCTCATATAAGGCGGCGCCTGTTAAAGACTCCATACATTCCATGAACCACATAGTGTTCAGGAGGGAGACGCTTGCCGACGGCGGGGGTGACGAGAAAGCTCTTAAAAAGGCGTACGAGACCATGACGGGCAGCATAAGGGAGCTGAAGCTCCCTGTGTATCTTGAGGACATAAGCTCTACCAGGATAAGGGAGAACATAGACAGGGGAAGAGATATATCGAATCTCATAGATCCTGTGGCTCAGAATTTCATATACGACAACAGCCTGTATCTCAGAGAGCCTCAGTACAAAAGCGTTCTCGAGACGAGGGGACTTGTTGTCGAGGCTCCCGTATATACGGGAAGCGGCGCGCTTCTGGATCTTGAGGAGGAGCTTCGCTCCAGAGGCGTCGATGTGAACATGGCGAAACGGTATATGGGAAAGGGATATGTGAGAACATCCGTTATGAAGGACAGAGACGGAAAGGTCTGCGCCGCCGCTGCTTTCAATGAGCTTGAGACCGGTCAGCTCTACGAAGAGTTCAGGGATCCCGAGATAGCGGCGTATCTGAGGCAGAAGGCCACAGGCCGCATGGTGATCATAAGAGGCATATACTGCAGCTCAAAGGGCGACATGAGAAACATGACCCAGATAATAATGACGGAAGTCCTTTCCAGGGCTGTGGAAAAGGATATAACATACGCCATATATCATCCTCTTGAGGGAAAGACCGGGAAGGAAATAACAGACGTGCTCACAAGGCAGGGATTCACAGAGATGGATCTGGGAAAGGGCGGTCTGGGCATATATGAAGTGAACATGAAGGAACCTATGGCTGTAATAGAGAACATGGATACGGTCCTTAAGGATCCTTTCAATAAAAACTCGAGGATACTGGATATACTTGAACAGACACACGCTGAGCTGCAGCTGGCGCTGACAGCTCTCAACCCCGGGAATCTCGTGCTGTCATTTAACGCCGGCGTCATGAACAGGAAGATCGTTGACATGGTGACATCCATAAACGGAGTGCCGAACTATCCGCTAAAAGAGCGGCAGCTCGGGGAATGCATGTGCGTTCCGTTCGGGAAGATACTTCGCAGCATAGCTGTCCCAAATACTGTGACGAAGACGCTGCACACAGAGAAGATGTTTTCGCCGACGTTGAATGATTTTACCATAGAGGAATACCCGATGTATTCCACCATAGACAATCAGATAAGGACCATAAAATCCTTTAACAGGCCTGTGATACTGGTGGATGACCTTCTGCACAAGGGATACAGGATAAAGGCTCTTGACCCCATATTCAAGGCCAATGACGTGAAAATAAGAAAGCTTGTCATGGGACTTGTATCGGGAAGAGGCAAGGATCTGATGACCATACAGGGAAGAGAGGTGGAGAGCGCCTATTTTGTACCTAACCTCAAGGCGTGGTTCGTGGAATCCACGCTGTGTCCTTTCATAGGCGGAGACGGGGTGCAGAGCGCAAAGGAGATAGAATCGAACCTTATACCTTCCATAAATCTCCTGCTTCCGTTCGCGGCGCCGAAGTTTCTCGGAGACTCAACGAGAGAATCGGTATATGAGCTTTCAAGGGTCTGCCTGGAAAACGCAGGCAGAATATTCCAGGTTCTGGAAAGCGAGTATCAGAACATATTCGAGAGGAAGCTGACTCTGAAAAGGCTTCCGGATGCGGTGATATCACCGAGAATGCCTAACGGATCCAACAGAGTGGCGGCTGATTTCAATCTTTCGCCGTCTGTGCACATAGAGGATTACATGGAGAGACTTGTGAGACTGGAGAACGCACTGAAATGACAAAGAGATATATAAGCGAGCTGAACGCAGCGGACAGAACGAAAGATGTAAATGACAGCAGCTTTACCATAGCGTGCGGAGACGTGCCCGAAAAGAAAGACGGGATCAACATACTGGCTCTGGGAGACGTGGGAAGCACAGTGCTTCTGGGACTGCGTCTCCTTGGAGGAGAGACGGCGGGAACAATAGGGATATACGATCTGGATGAAAAGGTGATGAGGCGCTTTGAAAGGGAAATGAATCAGATAAGGTTCCCGGACGGCAGATACCTTCCTCCGGTAAGGATAGGGAACGAAGACAGTATGTTTGACTGCCGGATGTTCGTATTCTGCGCCTCAAGAGGCGTGCCTCCGGTAGGCGCGAAGGGAGACGTGAGGATGGCGCAGCTCGAGGCTAACAGCAGCCTGGTGGACATTTACGCGCGCAGGGCGGCTGAGAAGGGATTCAAGGGCATATTCGCAGTTGTATCGGATCCGGTGGATCCTCTGTGCATGGCTGCGGTAAAAGGCGGCCTCAGGCCGGAACAGGTCCAGGGATACGGGCTCGGGGTCATGAACGGCAGGGCGGCGTATTACAGTGAAAAGCATGAAAGATTTTCTTCATATATAAAGGAGGGGCGGGCATTCGGGCCTCACGGCGGAGATCTGGTCATAGCCAACAGCATAGAAAACTACGACGACGGCGTCTCACGGGAGCTGACAGAGCTCACTGTAGGGGCAAATATGGAGATGAGAAGCGACGGATTCAAGCCGTATATAGCTCCGGCCATGTCGTCGGGAGCTATTTCACTGACAGAGACGCTTAAAGGAGGATGGAACTATTCGTCTGTTTACCTGGGAAGCGGACGGGAAGGAGCTTTTCTGGGATGCAGGAACAGGAGGATCGTCAAAGACGGCGTCAACATCATAGAGGTGGAGAATCTGCCGCTTCCGGAAGAGCTTTTCGGGCGTATAAGACACGCCTACGATAATCTTAAGGAGATGATCCCATGAGAGATATGGTCCTTATAGAACCTTTCTGCCCGGAGGAGAGCAAAAAGGAGAGACTGGAGAGAATAACGGAATACAGCCTTAAAGGGCTGCGGACAGAGAAAATAACGACGGCAGAGGAAATGGAAAAGGCTGATCTGAGAAACAGAAGGCTGCTGTTTACTCTGTCTTTGGGCGAATCCGGGATAAATCTCAACTGGTACGCCATGATGAAGTATCTGAGGCTTAACAGAGATGCCCTTGAAGGATCCGTAGGCGGCGTGATCCTCGACGGAAACAGCGAGCTTTTTACAAAATCCACGGGGAGAAGTCTGGTCATGACGGCAAACAGAGCGGGCTGCTCTTTTCCGGGAAGGCCTCTTGTGGAGGGAACAAGGACGCTTAAAAATTATAATATACAGGCTCAGAACCTTAAGACGGACAATATGGGAGCATATATGGCCGCCGGAAGAGAGCTTGTGGAAAATATAATGGGATATGAGCCGGAGATCAAGGAGGAGCCCAACATACTGGTGCTGCACGCGGGAAACGAATGGACGTCAAACAGCCTGGCTTTGTGGAACATGGTCAGGAAAAGGCTCGACGGGTGCGTCTTTAACGAGATATCTTTAAGAGGAGGCCAGGTCATGGACTGCAGAGGCTGTTCCTACGAGACCTGTCTGCATTTCGGCGAGGAAGGGAGCTGTTTTTACGGAGGGCCAATAGTTGAAAAGGTATATCCCGGGATCATGGCCTGCGATGCTCTCGTTATGGTATGCCCCAATTACAACGATGCGGTGGGAGCAAATCTGACAGCGTTCATAAACAGACTCACGGCGCTTTTCAGAACACACAGGTTTTATGAGAAAAAACTGTTCGCAGTGATAGTTTCGGGCTACAGCGGAAGCGATATAGTGGCTGAGCAGCTCATAAGCGGCCTTAACATGAACAAAAGCTTTGCTCTGCCGGGTAGGTTTGCTATAATGGAGACTGCCAACGATCCCGGTTCAATAGCAGCCTCCGAAGGCGTATCCGAAAGGGCGGAGGCTTTCGGGGATTCGATGAGAAGGCATCTTACGGGGCGGTAAGCCGTACATATACTTAAGAGCAGGGAGAAAGGAGGCGAGATCATGAGCGGAACAATGGAAAGAGACGAGAAGATAAAACAGTTTGACAGCGATGTTGAGAACATAATAGATCTGCTGGAGAAAAAAGCGTACATCGATGCAAGGGACGCTGTTTTGAAATACAATGAGGTGGACATAGGCGAGATACTCGAGGAAGTCCTCGAAGAGCTGGGAGTGGAGAAGACCATAATAATATTCAGGATGCTGCCAAAGGATGTGGCCGTAGAGGTGTTCTCTTACCTGCCTGCCGACGATCAGGTGGAGATAGTGCAGGGCATAACAGACAGAGAAATATCCTATATAATAAAGGAGCTGGATTTTGACGATAAGATAGACGTTCTGGAGGAACTGCCAGCCAATATAGTTGACAAGATTCTCGAGAAGACTCCAAGAGAAGAACGAAAGCTCATAAACACATTTCTGAACTATCCGGACACATGTGCGGGCAGCCTCATGACTCCGGATTACATAAGCCTCCAGGAGAACATGACTGTGGCTCAGGCCATGGCTCACATAAAGAGAGAGGGTATGGACAGTGAGACGGTATACACATGCTACGTGAAAAAGGGCGGAAGAAAACTGGACGGTATAGTGTCCCTGAGATCCCTTGTCGTTGCTGACGACGATACGAAGGTATCGGAACTCATGAACAAGGATTACGTTTACGTGAATGTGTACGACGATCAGGAGGAGGTAGCGGAAACATTCAAAAAATACGGATTTCTCGCGATACCTGTCGTGGACAAGGAACACAGACTCGTGGGAATAATAACGGTAGACGATATACTGGGAGTAATAGAGGAGGAGACAACAGAGGATATAGAGAGAATGGCCGGAGTAATGGATGACACGGATTCAGAATATCTGGACAAGGGCGTGTTCAGGCATGTGAAGAACAGGCTCCCGTGGCTGCTGTTCATGACAGTGTCACTGATGATAACAGGAAGCATAATAGCAAGGTTCGAAAGCGTTCTTGCTCAGGTCATAGTACTGGTATCATATATGCCTCTTCTCATGGGGACAGGAGGAAATACGGGGACTCAGGCCGCTACTCTTGTAATAAGAGGACTGGCTCTCGATGATATAGATCTCAAGGATGTGTTCAAGGTTTTCTGGAAGGAGCTGAGGATAAGTATAATACTGGGCATAATACTGAGCGCCTTCAATTTCCTCAAGGTGCTGTTCATAGACGGCCAGAGCGTTCTCATAGGCCTTACGGTAGCTGTGTCGATGATGGTCATAGTGATGTTCGCGAAGCTTCTCGGCGGACTTCTGCCTATGGCGGCCAAGAGGATAGGCATCGACCCTGCGCTGATGGCCACGCCGATGATATCGTCATTGACCGATATGGCCTCTGCCGTAACATTTCTTGTAATAGCCTCCCTTTTCCTGGGTATAGCCATATAGGTGAAAGTCATGAAGAGTATCTGGAAAAGGAGAAAGGACAGTAAAAACATGATCCCGGCCAGGAGGAAGGTGATATGGGCGCTGACGGCGGCAGGCTTCTGCGCCATGGAGTTTCCCGGGATACTGATGGTCGGAGACAGGGTGTATCCGTTTGTGCTTGGGATGCCTTTTCTCTACGGATATATAATAATATGCTGGGCCTACATGACAGCGGTGCTGTTTTATGCGTGGCGTACCGAGTGGGGAAGGAGGCCTTTCTTCAGAAAAGAAAAGCGAGGTCGCTCCGGCCTGTCATGAGAAACGCTCCCGGGCATGTCCGCAAGCCTGAAGGGGGTGTTTTTTTTATGTCAGAAAGAGCGGCGAACAGGGGACGCACACACAGGGATTTAAAGGCAAAACCACTGGTATTTCAATGTTTTGACCCATATAAGATTGACAAAATTTTATCTGAATTATAAAGCGTTTTTAAAAATTTTTTTAAGCTGATTGACACCTTATTTTTTCGGAGTTATACTCGTTCCCGTCATATATTTTTATTTTAAGGAGATGATCAATCAATGGGAGAGGCAACAATATCGGTAGTAATTTTTCTCATAGTCATGATAGTCATCATCACGGAGAAGATCAACAGGGCCGTAGTAGCTGTAGGCGGCGCCATGCTCCTTTTCATAACGGGCGTAATGTCCGTGGAGTCTGGGGCGGGGTACATAGACTACAATACCATAGGTGTTCTGGTAGGCATGATGCTCTTCGTATCTGTGGTGAAGAACTCAGGGCTCTTTGAGTACATGGCCATAAAGGCCGCTAAGGTGGCAAAGGGAAGTCCGGCCAAGATGATGGTCATATTCGTCATAATAACGGCAGTACTGTCATGTATGCTGGACAATGTTACGACTGTGCTGCTCATAGGACCTATGACATTTGCCATAACAAAGGAGCTGGAGATAAATCCTGTGCCTTACATACTGACACAGATACTGGCTTCAAACATAGGAGGAACGGCCACACTCATAGGAGACCCGCCAAATATTATGATAGGAAGCGCTGCGGGACTGACATTCATGGATTTCATAGCAAATAACGGCATAATCATCGCCATAGTCCTGGCTGCAACCATAGTGTGCTTCCTCTTCATATTCAGGAAGGATTTCAGCGTCAGCAGCCATCATATAAGCAGGGTCATGGCAATGGATGAGAGAGAGCTCATAAAGGACAGGGCTCTGCTTCACAAGAGCGTAGTGATGATAGTGCTTGTGGCTCTCGGATTCATATTCCACGGCAACCTTGGCGTTGACTCTTCTGTCATAGCTCTGACAGCTGCCATAATAATGATGATAATAGGAAGGCAGCCGGCTGAGGAAACGATACTGGATGTGGAGTGGACGACAATAATATTCTTCGTGGCGTTATTCGTAGTAGTAGGCGGAATGGTAGAGACGGGAGTGATAGACAGGCTCGCCAATATAATCGTTGACGTAACAGGCGGCGAGAAGATAATGGCAATGCTGATAATCCTCTGGGTATCTGCTATCCTGTCATCGACTCTGGACAATATACCGTTCGTCGCGACAATGGTACCGCTCATAGCTTCAATGGGAGAGACCGGGATGGATGTTACACCGCTTTGGTGGGCTCTTTCGCTTGGAGCATGCCTGGGAGGAAACGGCACCATAATAGGAGCATCGGCCAATGTGGTCCTCACGGGAATAAGCGCCAAGAACGGATATCCGGTAACTTACATGCAGTTCCTAAAGGTGGGATTTCCTATGATGATAATGTCAGTCATACTCTGTATGGGATTCCTGCTGCTGAAGTACGCATAATCCGGATGAGAACATAAAAAACCGCATCAACATAAGCCATAGCGGCGAAGAGGACTGTTCGTCAGTCCTCTTCGCCGCTGCTTTCGTTTTTTGAAAGGGCGTGGTTGAATTTGTATCCTACGCCTCTTACACTGACTATGTAGTTGGGACTGTCCGGCTTTCGTTCAAGCTTTTTCCTTATGGTGCTTATATAGACCATGACTGTCTTTGTGTCGTTTTCCATACAGTTTGTCTTCCATACGGATTCGAATATCCGGGAGGCAGGAAAGACTTTTCTCGGATTTTCGACCAGGAGCTTAACTATGTCAAACTCCTTGGCAGTGAGATTGACTTCCTCTCCGTCGACGAAGATCTCCCTGGTATCAAAGTCTATTTTAAGTCCTGCGAACCGGTGTATGCTGTCAGCTGCGGCTGAAAAGCTGCGCGCAAGGGATTTCTGTCTTCTCAGATGGGCCTTTATGCGGGCGATGAGCTCTCCCGGCATGAATGGCTTCGTCATATAGTCGTCACCTCCCGCGGAGAGGGCTATGATCTTGTCTATTTCCTGAGTCTTACAGCTCAAAAATATTATGGGAGCGTTGGACTCCTTTCGTATTTCCAGTGAAAGAGAGGGCCCTTCCGTATCGGGCAGCATTACGTCAAGGATTATGAGATCGGGGTTTTCCTTTTTCAGAAGCTGCAGAGCCTCCTCTCCGTTATAAGCGGAAAGCGGTACGAACTGTTCCTTTGTAAGATATGAGCATACCAGCTTGTTTATGGCTCGTTCATCGTCTATTACCAGAATTTTTTCATTTGCCATGTCATGCCTCCTTATAAAGCGGAATTATAAATGTGAAGGTGCTGCCCGCGCCGTATACGCTCTCAGCGTATATCTGGCCCTGATGGGCGTTTATTATCTCCCTGCACAGAGTGAGTCCCAGGCCGCGGCCTTCCTTTTCTCCGGTCTCCCCTGCCTCTCCTCTGTAGAACCTGTCGAAAACGTGTGAAATGTGCTGCTCATCGATGCCTATACCCCTGTCCTTTACGGATACAAGGAAGTTTTCGACGGTTTCGTCTGTCTTAAAAGCTATGTCAAGCTTTTTCCTGTGCCCGGAATATTTGACGGCATTGGTGATAAGGTTTGAAAACACCTGATCTATCCTGTCTATGTCTATTATGACCGTGAAACCGCGCAGCAGGCTCATATCGGCCTCTGTATGGACTGTGAAGCCTTCGGAACGGGCTTCGCCCAGATTGTTTTCCATGAGGTGATCCGCCACGTCGGCGGCATTGTACTCCATAAAATCAAAGGAAAACTGATGTGTTTCAAGCTTTGTGAGCTGATCCAGATCATCGATGAGCTTTTTCAGGGTAAACGTCCTTGATGTTATTATATCAAGCGCTTCTTTTACTTCCTCATCGCCTTCCATAGTACCGTCGCTGATGGCCGTAAGGTATCCGGCAATGGAGGTTATGGGGCTCCTCAGCTCATGGGATATGTACGAAAGAAGCATGTTGCGGCTCCTGGTGGCTTCTATCTGTTCGAGCTCAGCGGATTTTGATTCGGTTATGTCAGACAGCGTGCCTTCTATGGCTTTTCCTCCGCCCGGCTCAGATATGGAAGACAGGCTGAGCTGACCCCAGAAGCTCTCGCCGTTTCGCCTTACGAGCTCAAGTATGTGTTCTTTCCTGCCGTTTTCGGAGAAGGTGAACATGTCGTCAAAGTCGTTCGTATGGCTTTCAGGCATCAGGTTCCTGTAAAAGGCGGGATCGTCATAAAACTGAGAGGGCCTGAAACCGGTTATGGTTTCCACGGATGGGGATATGTACTCGAAGGCTCTGTACGGCGCTGTCCTGTAGTAAAATATCACGTTCTGAGAATTCTCTACAACGGTCTTGTAAAGATCAGAGGCAAGGCTGCCTTCTTTTCTCGTATATACTATATAAATGGTAAGTATGCAGAAGTTTATCACATTGGAAAGAAGTATCTCTATTATGTATATGTTGTGGGTGATATCGGTAAATATCTCTATTACGGACATGACGGATTTGCTGACTCCCCACATAAGAAAGACGGCGGCTGATATTATCTTCTCTCCCCGCGGCACGTTCCATCTTACAAGGATATTATAACATATAAAGGCAGTCAGTATAAGCTGGTATACGGAAACCGGCAGATAGAAGGAAAGAAGGTCAAAACCGTATATCATGCATATGGCGGTAAGAAGCAGAAGATACAGTGAGAACCTGTACCAGTAGGCGGGTATGCGTACGTGCATGAAGGAATATGAGCCGAAGAGGAGGAGGATAAGGTTGAACATGTCTATTACCTTACGAAGCTGCAGGAAAATATCGCTCGGGAAGTTCAGATAGCAGAGAAGGCACAGAAGGCTGCAGGAATACGCTATCCAGGAAAACCCCCAGAACTGCATGAATTTTTCCTTGTTGCGGGAAAACATGTAAAAGTACAGCGTCGAGACAAGAAGAGTCAGGACGGCAAATACCGTTATCCATAAAGAATCCATGGTAAAATCCTCCTGTGATCCAGTTCATTATATCAGAAAACTGTGATAAAATAAACGAAACAGATGGGAGACATAAGATATTGAAAGTCAGGAGACAGGAAACGTATGATAACAAACGCCCTTACCCTTATGATGATATGCGTATTCGCCTTTGTCCCTCTTCTGCTGGGAGAACTGGCGAGAAACAGATCACTGCCGACTTCGGAGGATTTTATACTTCAGGGCAGGAAAATGAAGATACTGCCCATGTATGCGACTGTGTTCGCCACATGGATGAGCGCCTTTGTATTTATAGGGGGTATGGCGTATTTTCACGAGCAGGGACCTGTATACATGACTACGGTGGGCTGGGATGCCTTATTCGCGGTCCTGTTCATAGGGGTGGGAAAGAGACTGTGGTATTACGGAAAAACATATAATTATTATACTCCTACGGATTTTTTTGACGATATATATGACTCGGGGGTTCTGAATCTCACAGTGACAGCCATATCGGTCATCTGCACCATGGTGTACCTTCAGGTGCAGATAGTGGGAGGGCTGCTTGCTATGGAGATAACCACAGACGGAGTCATATCATCATACGCGGGAGGCGTCATATTCTTTGCCATACTGGTCATATATCTCTGGGCCGGAGGTCTCAGAGCCGTTGCCTGGACCGATGCCTTTTACGGTATACTGATAATAGTAACGGTCATAAGCTCAGGTATATTTCTCATGAAGACAGCAGGAGGATCCGAGCATGTGTTCAGGGCTCTCATAGATGCGGACCCGTCATATGTGTCCATGAGAGGCGATGAAGGAGCTGAGCGCACCGCCATGTGGCTTTCGCTTTTCATAATAGTGCCCGTGGGTGCTTTCATGGGGCCGCAGATGTGGATAAGAAACTATGCTGCTGAATCGGAAAAAAATTTTTACATGCTGCCGTGGCTGCTGACCCTGGCCTCCATAATGTGCGTCGGGATACTTTTTGCAGGCAGCGCGAGCGTTGTTCTGGCCCGTGATGAATGGGATCCCAATTCGGCGTTTTTCAGGATAATAATGGAGCACAGCCCCTTCTTTTTCAGAGGCTTTGTCATAGTGGGCGTATTTGCGGCGATATTTTCAACGGCCAATTCTCAGGTCCATGCTCTGTCGGCCGTATATACCATGGATATACACAAGAGATACATAAACAGGAACGCGCCTGACAGGAAGCTGGTATCGACAGCCAAGTGGGCGACGCTGGCAATATCGGCAGTCTCGTACAGCCTTATAATCGTGGTGCCGGGAAGCGTCCTGGATCTGGGGATAATAGCCATGGGAGGCATGGCACAGCTTTTCATACCTGTTGCGGGGGCGCTTTTCTGGAAGAGATCCACGGCAAGAGCAGCTGTAGGGGGCATAATCACGGGAGAGGCGATTTTTCTCGTGAGCATGATGCTCAGCGGAGGGGACGGCAGCCTGTGCGCCATGGCGGGCATGACGGCCAACCTGTTTATCTTCATTACGGTGGCTGTTGTGGACAAGCCTAGGATAACAGTATACAAGAAGATAGAGACATACAGAAAGGAGTACAGACAAAAGGGGTTTTAGGGTATGCTTAAATTTCCATAAGCTCAATTTAAACGTTATTAAAGTTTTTCTTAGAGCCATTATAAATAGAAAGCAGCTTCCTTGAGATTTTTCTGATAATTTAGTATATTGAAGCCGCAATTATCATTGAGATCCGAAAATCCCGTGCTGCTGAGGCATACAGGGGACTCGGACGAAAAATCTACTGAAAAGGAGGTTGTAATATGATCATAGGAATGCCTATAAGCACTTTCCTGGCAATCTGTATCTGGCCCTTCGTGTTCATAGCCGCTGCAATAGTGGATTACTTTATCATGAAGAGACAGGATGATCAGGTGGATGACTCGGAGTTCGAAGGCCATCTCGGAACGGATCACAGAGACGGCAAGGTACACGATCATCACCATCACGGAGAGGGGGGAGCTGACGCATGACCGTAGAAATCATCGTATTATGCTGCTACTTCATCGGTATGGTGGGAATGGGACTCTACTGGAACAAAAGGGCCAAGAGCTCTGAGGACTACATGCTCGGCGGAAGATCCATGGGACCTCTCGTTACCGCCCTTACTCTGCAGACCACAGCAATGAGCGGATTCATGTTCATGGGCGGCCCTGCAGAAGCTTATGCAATGGGTTATTTTGCCATATTCTACGCTGTGGGCGACGGCGCAGGAGGCATGATAAACCTGACGGTCCTCGGAAGAAGGATGAGAAGACTGTCTCAGCTTCTGGACGCCATATCCCCGATAGAATATCTCGAAAAAAGGTACGAATCCATACCTGTAAAGGTAATAGCCTGTATCATAGCCGTATTCGGACTGGCCTGCTACGTTCTGGCTCAGTTCCTTGCAACAGGCAAGACTCTCGTTACGCTTTTCGGCTTCCCTCTGGAGGTGGGGCTCGTAGTAGGCGTAGCCGTTATACTGTTCTACACCTTTGTGGGCGGATATTTCGCTGTAGCGTATACTGACGTTATACAGGGATTCATCATGATAGGCTCCATTATCATAGTATTTGTAAAGATGATGATGGATCTCGGATGGTTCGCAGGGCTCAATGAGGCTCTGGCAGCCATAGACCCTACGCTTCTCAGCGTATGGGGCAAGGGCAACCACTATGAAGGCGGATACGGAGTTATTGCCGGAGCCATAGGCATATACCTCGTCGGATACATGGGGCTGCCTCACAGCGTAAACAAGCATATGGCGATGGGAAGTCCGAAGACAGCCAAGACTTCGGTCGTATATGCAACGATATGGACACAGCTCTTCTGCTTTATCCCTTATTTCCTGGGACTTGGCGGACTGGTAATGTTCACGGCTGATCCTTCGGGACTCATAAACAATGACCCTGAACTGGTAATACCTTCACTGACGGCTCTCGAATTCCCTGGAGTCATTTCGGGACTCATGCTGTGCGCCATCATGTCAGCCATCATGAGCACCGTAGCGGCGCTGATGCTTCTCATCGCAACGATCATCTCCATAGACTTTTATAAGAGGTGGCTCAGAAAGGATGCCAGCGACAGAAGCGTCGTATTCGTATCAAAGGGATCGATAATAGCTGTAGCCATAGTGGGAGTGACAATAGCCATACTGAATCCGCCGGGCGTATTCAGCCTCGTTGTGGACACATTCAGCTTCATGGGATGCGCGTTCCTGCCTAGCTACGTGTGCGCCGTATGGTGGAAGAAAGCCAATGCTACAGGCTCGGTGGTATCAATGATAGTGGGAGCGGCAACGGTGCAGGTATGGTCCATAGGCGGACTCGATGTTGTCACCGGATGCCATCAGTTCTTTGTTGGAGCTGTGCTGTCATTCCTGTGCATGATAATATTCAGCAACTTCGGCAAGCCTACAAGCCCTGAGATGCAGGATCTTGTGGAAAGAGCCAAGGGAAAGAAGATCGCTGTTTCCAAGAAGGTGCAGGTTGCTTCATCAAAGCATCTGTCCACTGAGAACAAGGCCATAACTCAGTTCGTATTCAGCAGAAAGGCTGCTGTTGAAGCTCAGATATAAAGAAAAGAGACTTATGATAAAAAGCAAGATCTTAAAATGCGGCTATACTGCCAGAGAAGCCCTCGTACTGCTTCTCCATACCGATCCCGGCCTGGATCTTCAGGATATAGAGGAGGTCTATTATCCATATGTGAGGTTCAGATATCTCATAAATGTGGGTAAGGGCAGAAGAGTGGAGAAGCTGAGCAAGTTCTGCGACTGTATAATAGACAGGGTCTCAGGCTCAACATATGAGTCGAAGGGAGAGCCTGAGTTTGAGGACATTGAGATAAACGAGGACGAGGCTCTCGAGGTGGTGACGCCCATGCACACGTGTTATGATCTGGGTCACGATTTCGCCCTCAAACAGTACATAGGAAAGGCAAAGCTCATGATGACTCCTCAGATGCAGATAATAGATGAGGATGAATTTTACAAGAAATTCTATGTGGTGAAATGTCTGGATGAAGCGGGTCTTGAGTATTATATACTTGTGGATGCCGTTGACGGGGGGATATCGGTACTGGATCACGAGAAGCATTATATATCTGAAGAGGCGGCTGAGGAGAGCCTGCCTGAAGGGGAGCGCAGGCTCCTTGAGTAGGCGGCAAAAACGATAAAAAACCGGGAGATCGAAGACTCTGAGCTTCGATCTCCTTTTTATGTATCAGAAGCCAAGCTCCTCGTCTATGAGGATGACCTCCACATCATCGATATCGTTCATCTTTTTCATATATATGGTGAGAGCATTGCATATTCTCTCGGGCCGTGCGCAGTCATAGCAGCGGCCTTCACCGACAACGCAGGGAGTCGGGAGGGAATATTTGGCGGAATTTTTCGGGGCTGCAACGTTCCTGGCTCTCCATACTGCTTTTTCGAGATCAGGTTCTATCTTATTTGTGCCGACAACGAAAAACACCTTCTCATGGCCAAAGAGCGAGGCTGCTATCCTGTTGCCTGTACCGTCGATATTGACCATCTCTCCCGTCTCCGACATGGCGTTCACAGACGTCACATAAATATCTGCGGTGAGGCATTTTTTCGCTATGTCGAGAAATTCGTCGTTATCCTTTCCCTGGTTGGGATCGTAGACCGTATTATGGGAGGAAAGCTTTTCGTATAGGTCCATGGCCATGATCGTATGGGAATCTCCGAAGCCTATGACGCGTCCGTCAAGGATATCGTCGAGATATCGGGCGGCTTCGGAGGCGCAGGGAAACAGCTTTACCGTGTAACGGTTGCGTTCAAGCGATCTTATGGTTTTTTCCAGATCCATTTTATCTCCTTTCTCAGAGCAGGTATTGATTTGTTCCTTTGAGCTTATTATAATAATAGAAAACAAATGTACAAGTACGCACTTTTTTGTGCCTGTGGAAGGAGACGGGCTGAGGACGGGAGGAAAACAGGATGCAGACCACATATAATGAGAAGGAAATACCTGCGCTGGCTGAGGAAAAATGCTCTGTGATATATGCTCTTGAGATAATAGGCGGAAAATGGAGACTGCCCATCATATGGAAGCTGTCAAAACAGGAGTCAATGAGATACAATGAGCTCAGAAGAGAGCTTGAAGGCATAACGAACATAATGCTTACGAGGAGCCTGAGGTTCCTGGAGGAAAGAAAGCTGGTGGTGAGAAAGGAATTCGAACAGATACCGCCAAGAGTGGAGTATTCCCTCACGGAAAGAGCCAGAAAGCTCATACCGGCTCTTGAGATAATAAAGGAATGGGGAGAAGGAGAAATAGAGTTTGACAGACAGATGACAGCGGAAAGAGAAGCCAGCCAAAAGGGGGCGTAACGATCATTTTTTTCTCTTTCGCTTCCTTGCCTGGGCTGCGGCCTCTATCCTGGCTGCTTTTATCTCAGCATCGGATCTTGACGGCCTGTTTATGATCTTATCGATATCGGTCCCCCTGCCCGGAGGCGGAACGTCGAGCCTTTTGCGCCTCATTGCCTGATACAGGAGCTCCTTGGCGTGCATGGAAGCGTTCTTTGAGAAATTCACCTTTGTGTAAAGATCTATCAGGTTCGTGGGACCGAGCATCCTTTTGACATCAAAGGATATATTCATTATCTTGGCAAACTTTATTACATTATCGTCGCTTATATGGGCATCCAGCCTTTTCCACGCCTTCTTCAGAACGTTTATGGTTATAATGAGATATATGACTATACCTATGCCTATGTAGGGAAGAAGGGTGACAAAATTCGCTTTTACGGTGGCGAATACTCCGTCGTTTGGAGTCACGAAGTAGAGTGCGGCGATGAGTATTATGAGAAGTACTGTTTTGTTTCTGCTCATATATGACCTCCGAATAAGACATGTGAGAAATATGAGTTTATATGGATATTGTACATTACGAAACAGGAAAAATAAACTTAAATATTCCTAAAACTTGTCTTGCGGCCCAGAGCAGCTATGAGGTATACTTTAGAAGGACAAAAAGGAAGAAATTTATGGAAAGATCAGGTTTAATTACCCTTGAATTTGTAAATACTGTAATCAGGGAACGTCCCAGGGACATACATAAGGGTCAGTGCGGACGGGCGCTCATAGTGGCGGGCTCCATGGGAATGGCGGGCGCTGCGGTGCTGTCAGCAGGAGGAGCTCTGAGATCGGGAGCAGGTCTCGTGCGGATAGCGGCTCCGCGTGAGATCACGGGGATACTGCAGACGGCAGTGCCGGAGGCCACATGTATGGACGTCAGGGACATATCCTTACCGGACATGGAAATATACGGAGCCGCAGCCGTAGGGCCGGGGTTGGGAGTTGATGAAGACAGTTACCTGATAACCGAGAAAATACTGAGGGGATACAGCGGACCGGTAGTCATAGATGCGGACGGGCTGAATGCACTGTGCGCGTTCGGTACGGACTGGGATATGCTGAAGGAAAGAAAAGGCCCCGTCATATTGACACCGCATCAGGGAGAGGCGGACAGGCTTCTCACGGCAATGGGCGAAGGAAGCGTATCGGAGCTTGGAAGAGAGAAAGCGGCGGTCAGGATAAGCGAGAGGACCGGTGCCGCTGTGCTGCTGAAGGGCGCCGATACAGTGGTGACAATGAAGGGCCGGGGCACATATATTAATACTACAGGCAACCCCGGAATGGCGACCGGAGGCAGCGGAGACGTGCTCACCGGAGTGATCGCGGCCATAGCAGCTTCCGGAGCGGAGGCGTTCGATGCCGTGAGGGCAGGCGCCTTCATCCACGGAATGGCGGGCGATATAGCCGCAGACAGACTGGGTCAGTGGGGTATGGTTTCGTCCGATATAGTCGAAGCTCTGCCTGAAGCCTTTAAAAAAGTAACGGGTAAATGATAACATCTGAGGAGTGATGGACTTTGAGCATAAAAAAGGGCGACCTTTATTTTGCGGATCTAAGTCCGGTAATGGGCTCCGAACAGGGAGGCGTAAGGCCTGTCCTGGTAGTTCAGAATGATGTGGGAAACAAGTACAGCCCCACTATAATAGTGGCGGCGGTCACATCGAGAAAAAACAAGGCCGATCTTCCGACCCATGTAAACATAGCTGCGGAAGGCAGCGGCCTGACAAAGAATTCAGTAGTGCTTATGGAACAGCTCAGAACAATAGATAAAAGAAGGTTGAAGGAAAGGATAGGAACTATAGACAAGAGCCGTTTACCGGAAGTCAATGAAGCGTTAAGCGTCAGTCTGGGAATAAACGACAATTCCTTTTTCTGATAGATCATATCCCTTTGCGGAAAGATCCGCAAAGGGTTACATATTTCTAGTATACAGTAATACATGTGGAGGTAAGACAGATAAAATGGAAAAAAAAGCTCTTGAAAAGATTGCGGCAGATGTGCGCGCGGGCGTGATAAAAGCCATACACAGCGCGGGATCGGGACATCCGGGAGGCTGCCTTTCCGCGGCGGATATAGTGACAGCGCTGTACTTTGACGAGATGAACGTGGATCCGGATGATCCCGGCAAGGAAGACAGGGACAAATTCATACTTTCCAAGGGACATGCGGGCCCCGTACAGTACGCGGCGCTCGCGGAGAAGGGATATTTCCCCAAGGAGGAGCTGCTGACTCTGAGAAAGCTGGGATCAAGGCTCCAGGGACATCCGGACATGAGAAAGGTTCCCGGTATAGAAATGTCCACAGGCTCCCTCGGACAGGGATTTTCGGCAGCCGGAGGCATGGCTATGGCAAACAGGCTCAAGGGGAATCCGGGCAGAGTATATGTGCTTCTGGGAGACGGAGAAATACAGGAAGGACTCGTCTGGGAGGCGGCCATGTCGGCGGCTCACAACAAGCTGGACAACCTGGTGGGAATACTGGACTACAACGGCCTGCAGATAGACGGAAGGAACGAGGACGTTATGACGGTGGCTCCGGTGGCTGAAAAGTTCAGAGCGTTCGGCTGGAACACGGTGGAGATAGACGGTCATGATTTTGACGAGATACTGGGGGCTTTTAAAAAGGCGCGCCTGTGCAAGGGGAAGCCGACCATGATA
This sequence comes from Bacillota bacterium, assembly GCA_963929955.1. Lineage (GTDB taxonomy): Bacteria > Bacillota > Clostridia > Peptostreptococcales > Anaerovoracaceae > Lentihominibacter. Next base: position 26,482 of record CAWVKQ010000055.1, on the reverse strand, counting down.
ATCGCCAGGACCGTAAAGGGAAAAGGCGTTTCGTTTATGGAAAACGAAGCCGGATGGCACGGAAAGGCTCCCGACGATGAACAGACGAGACAGGCTCTTGAAGAACTGGGAGGTGAGATGTAATGGCAGAGAAAATGGCAACGAGACAGGCTTACGGAAAAGCTCTTGTTGAGCTTGGCAAAAAGTATCAGAATCTCGTGGTTATGGATGCGGATCTTTCCAAATCGACCATGACGGCGGAATTCGGAAAAACATATCCCGACAGATTTTTCAACATGGGCATAGCGGAGCAGAACCTGTACGGGGCAGCTGCAGGCATCGCTCTTTCGGGCAATGTGGTGTGCGCCAGCACATTCGCCATGTTCGCAACAGGAAGAGCTTTTGAGATCATAAGAAATTCCATAGGTTATACGAGAGCCAATGTCAAGATATGCGCCACTCACGCGGGGATCACCGTGGGCGAGGACGGAGCCAGCCATCAGACATTTGAGGATATAGCGCTCATGAGGACCATACCGGGAATGACTGTTATAAACCCTTCGGACGGCGTGTCAGCGGCAAAGCTTTTAGAGCAGGCAGTGGCATTTGACGGTCCCTGCTACATAAGACTGGGAAGAGCGGCCGTACCTGTTTTTTACGGTGAGGAAGACGTGATAACCATAGGAAAGGCCAATACAGTGCGCCAGGGAAAGGACGTGACCATAATAGGGACAGGCATAATGGTCAACGAGGGTTTCACTGCCGCGGAGAAGCTGGCTGAAGAGGGAATAGACGCTAGAGTCATAGACATACACACCATAAAGCCCATAGATGAGGATATAATAGTAAAGGCTGCGGAGGAAACGGGAGCCATAGTAACGGCTGAGGAGCATTCGGTCATAGGCGGCCTCGGAAGCGCAGTCGCAGAGGTGACGGCGAGAAAGGCTCCTGTAAAGATGAGGATGGTAGGCCAGCAGGACACATACGGAGAATCGGGAAAGCCTGACGAGCTGAGAGAAAAATACCGCATGACGTGGAAGGATATAGTCTCGGCTGTGAGAGATATAACAGCAGTATAGATACAAAGGATTTTTTAAGTCCGTTAAAACGCAAGTACGAGGAATAATAAGCCTCCCTTTGTAATAAGTTCTATATTAGTCAGACCTTATTGAAAGGGAGGTTTTTATTTTGAACAGAGAAGTGTTAAAGGGGATTTTTACCTTAAAAAGAGCAGTGCTGGCAGTGGCGACGGTACTGCTGGCGGCGGCAGTGCTCCTTATGGGGGCAAGAGTGCTTGACGGGAACGACCCGGTGGGCTTCAGAGAGGTGAAGGAAAGCCGTATACCCGGCGAGATATCGGCCAATGTGATACCTGAGTACAAGACTCTGGAAAGGGCGCTGGCGTGCGCCGTGGGAGACGATATATACGTCATAGTCACGAGAGGGGAAAAGCCCACATCGGGATTCAGGGTGGACATAGACAGCATATACACAGAGGAAAAGGACGGGAAGGAAAACCTCGTGGTGACTGCGGACTTCAGAGACCCTGATAAGAAAACAGCCATATCCCAGATAATAACGTACCCGGTGCAGGTGGTGAAGACGGATCTGAAGAGGCTTCCCGATACTATAGAGCTGAGGATACAATACGTTGAGTGACCTTAAAATTCACATAACCATCACTGTAAAACATTGAAAAAAAATGTCATATGTAGTATGATATAGTGTGTATGTTTGCATGAAAGAGAGGACCCGACAAATATAATGATAGTATTTAATAATGTTACTAAATATTACAAATCCAACGTAGGTCTGGAAAAGGTGAGCGTAAGGATAAACAAAGGGGATTTCGTCTTTCTGGTAGGGCCCAGCGGGGCGGGAAAATCCACATTCGTAAAGCTCATTTTAAAGGAGATAGATGCTGATTCGGGAAGCATAAAGGTAAGAGGGAATGAAGTGACGAACCTGTCCAACAGACAGATACCCAAGCTGAGAAGGAACATAGGCATAGTTTTTCAGGACTTCAGGCTCCTGCCCAAGAAGACCGTATACGAAAACGTGGCCTTTGCCATGGAGATAATACATCAGCCCAAAAAGCTCATAAAGAAGCATGTGCCCCAGGTGCTCAGCATGATGGGCATAGCCTCCAAGGCGGACAAGTATCCGGATGAGCTGTCGGCGGGCGAACAGCAGAGAGTCGCCATAGCCAGGGCTGTGGTAAACAAGCCCAGGATACTTATAGCGGACGAGCCTACGGGAAATCTGGATCCTGATACGGCGTGGGAGATAATGCAGCTCCTCAATCAGATAAACATGAGGGGCACGACGATACTTATGGTAACTCACGCCAAGGACATAGTCGACAGAATGGGCAAGCGCGTCATCGCCATTGAGAAGGGAAGGATAGTCAGAGACGAATTCGGCGCTTACGGATTCGAGGAGGCGCTGGCTGAAGTGGAGATGGGCACTGACACCATACAGAGCAAGAGAACGTTCAGATCCAGATTCAAGAGGGGAGGAAAGGCATAGTGGTAAAGAGATTTTTTTACACCCTCAAGCAGGCCTTCCTTCAGGTCTTCAGGAACAGGAACATGTCCATTGCCTCCATATTCGCAATAACCGCCATGCTTCTGATACTGAGCATATTCTTTATACTGGTCATAAACATAAATACGGCTGCTGAGACTATACAGCAGGATTACGATTCGATAGAGATATATCTTGAGGATGAGACGGACAGAGACAGAGCCGATGAGATAATAAAGGATCTTGACGGAAGAAAAGGCGTAGAGGACGTATTTTACAAGACAAAGGATGAGGCCATGGACGAGTTCAGGCAGAGATGGGGTGAGAACGCCTATCTTCTGGACAGTCTGGAGGAAAACCCTCTGCCGAATTCCATAGTCATAATGATATCAGACCTTGAGACGGCGGATCAGGTGGCTCAGCAGGCAGAGACATACGACGGCATAGAGGACGTGAAGTTCTACAAGGATACGGTGGACAAGCTCCTTAAGGCAACCAAGTATATACAGATAGCCGCTGTCGTGGTGATGGTGTTCCTCATAATAGTTTCCATCGTGGTGGTATCCAACACCATAAAGCTGACGGTGTTCAACAGGGCCGGAGAGATAAGCATAATGAAATACGTGGGAGCTACAAACTGGTTCATACGGGGACCGTTCCTGGCTGAGGGCATAATAATAGGAATAATATCAGCCGGTATATCGGTCGGAATAGCTTCGGCCATTTACAGCAAGATCGTTGATGCGTTCGGAGATCAGATGCTTTCGGCGCTTTCCATGCCGATGGTGCCTGTATCGTTCCTGACATATAATTTCGCATGGATATTCATGGCTCTCGGTATAAGCATAGGAGCCTGCGGCAGCATAATATCCATGAGAAAGTTCCTGGATGCCTGATTTTAAGGAGGTAACAGCATTGAAGAAAAAGAAACTCATACTGATCACAGCCATCCTTACAGTAATGGTAATGTGCTTTGAGACGGCAATGGTGAGTGCAGCATCCCTCAGCGAAATAAGAAAGAACATACAGCAGAAGCAGAGCGAGCTCAGAGAGGGAGAAAAGGAAGAGCAGAGCCTGGCAGAGCAGGTGAGCGAGCTGGAGACCAGCATAAACAAGCTTGAGACAGCAATAGCGGAAGGCGAGCAGAATCTGGCCGTCCTTGAAGATGAGCTGGCTGAGGCGGAAGAGAAGGTGGATACGCAGAACGAGAACCTCAACGCGAGACTGAGGAACATGTATAAGAGCGGCAGCGTGGGATTCATAGACGTACTTCTTGATTCCAGCAGTTTTTCGGAATTTCTGACAAATCTGGACATGGTGGAGATGATATATTCCAGCGATCAGGAGGTGCTCTCGGGACTGCAGGATGCCTATGACGAGGTGGATAAGAAAAAGAAGGAGGTAGAGACGCTCCAGACCGAGCTTCAGGCCTCAAAGGCAACGGCTGAGGAACAGCAGGCTCAGGTGACTGCCAAAAAAGAAGAGATAGCAGCTTCAAACGAAGAGACCCAGGAAATGATAAACAAGCTTGAGGCCGAGGCTCAGGCGCTGACATCGACTATAGTCGACAAGGGGAGCTCCAGCAGCTCATCATCATACACGGGCGGAGAGATGGCATGGCCGGCTCCGTCATACACGAGGATAAGCCAGTACTACGGGTGGCGTATACATCCTATAACAGGCAGATCCAATTTCCACGGAGCCGTGGATCTGGCTGCGCCCGGAGGATCACCGATAGTTGCAGCGAATCCGGGAACGGTTATAATAGCCACATATAATTCCAGTTACGGATATTATGTTGTCGTGGACCACGGCGGAGGTGTATCCACACTTTACGCCCACAGCTCGAGGCTGAGGGTGAGCGTGGGACAGCACGTGTCGAGAGGCCAGAGGATAGCTGACGTGGGAACTACAGGAAGCTCCACGGGAAATCACCTTCACTTTGAGGTGAGGATAAACGGCAACAGGGTAAACCCTCTGCCTTACATTACATAACGGGATACGGACAGGAAATATATATGAGAAAAGCTCAGGAGATATTGATAAGCATCCTCGAAAAGAGAGGAATAAGAACAGAAGAAGATATTTCCGAGTTTCTGTCGGACAGACCGCAGAGGACATACGATCCATTCCTGCTTCTCAACATGGAGGCGGGAGTGGATTTGTTGTTATCGGAGGCAAAGGCGGGGACCCGGATCTGTATATACGGGGATTACGATGCAGACGGCGTAACTTCTCTGTGCATACTTTCGTCTGTCATAAGCAGGCTCACAGACAATATAATGTGGTATATACCTTCAAGGATGGATGAAGGATACGGGCTCAACATGGAGGCCGTAAGAAGGATACATGAGGACGGAGCGGGCCTTATAGTGACAGTTGACTGCGGCAGCGTTTCACGCGATGAGGTCAGGGAAGCGAAGAGGCTCGGCATGAAGGTCATAGTGACGGATCATCACACATGTGACGACACAAGGGCTGAGTGTCTGCTGATAAACCCCAAGCAGGAGGAATGCAGCTATCCGTTCAGAGACCTTGCAGGCTGCGGAGTCGCATTTAAAATGGCTCAGGCCATACAGAAAAAAGCAGGGCTTCCCAAAAGCGTGCTGACAGAGATACTGGATCTGGCGGCCATCGGGACAGTGGGAGATATCGTATCTCTTACAGACGAGAACAGGACGATCGTAAAGTACGGGCTGAATATGATAAATTCAGGCAGGCGGCCCGCCATATCGAAGCTTGCCGAGGCCATATCCTTAAAGCGGATCACATCAGAGGCCATAGCCTACGGCATAGCGCCGCATATAAACGCGGCGGGAAGGATGGGAAGCGCATTTGAAGCTGTAAAGCTCTTTACGGCAGAGGACGAAGCATCTGAGTCGAGACAGGTGGCCAGGCTCGTGGATATGAACAGAGAGCGGAAGAAAAAGCAGGAAGAGGCCTATGAAAAATGCATGGAAGCGGCAGGGGACGATGATTTTATCATCATACGCGCGGAGGATATCCATGAAGGCATAGGAGGTATAGTTGCGGGGAAGATAAAGGATGCTCTCAACAGACCGACTGTAATCGTGACGCCCTCAGGCGATCACATGCTTAAGGGGACGGGAAGAAGCATCCAGACGATAGATATATACAGGATGTTAAAAAAACACAGCAGCCTTATGGAAAGGTTCGGAGGACACAGGAGCGCCTGCGGATTCCTTATGAGGGAGGAGAATCTTAAAAGCCTGCGAGAGGCTGTTAGCGAAGATATGAGAAGGCTCAGGGAGGAGCGCCCGGACATATTCGAAAAAAAGCTTTACTGGGACGAGGAGATAGATCCGGGTGAAGCCACTCTTGAGCTGGCAGAGAAGACAGAGCTCATGGAGCCCTTCGGAGAGGGAAATCCAAGACCGGTCTTTCTTATGAATGGCGTGAGACTGAGAGACATAAGGCTCATGGGAGAAGACAGGACCCACGCCAGGTTCACGGCAGTATCGGAGAGCCGGGGCATGGTGAGCTGCGTGCTTTTTAACAGGGCACAGGAAAAAAAGAACGTGATATGGGGAAATGAACCTGTAAATGTAACAGGAACACTGAACATACAGTCATGGCAGGGAAGAGAAAGGATCCAGCTCACAGTGGAGGAGATATTACCATGGAGATGAAAAAAAAGAAATTCATAATATATCTGGCCGCGGCCTTCATAGGAGGCTGCCTTGTGACAGGAGGCGCCGCGGCTCTTATAAACAACGGGCTTTTCGGCTCTGTCAGAGTAGATGCCGACGACTACAGTGTGCTCATGGACACATATGAAAGATACGGAAAGGCGGAACAGCTCTATATGACGCTTGAGGAGAATTATTATAAGGATATAGATGAGGACGACGTTATGACCGGTCTTTACAAGGGGATGGTAGAGGGGCTGGGAGATCCGTATTCATCATATATGACAGAGGATGAATACGCTTCATGGGAGGCTTCCACCACAGGAGAGTATTCGGGAGTGGGGATAACATTCACTCAGGACAAGGATGGCAGCTTCGTTGTGGTGAGCGTGGAAAAGAACGCTCCCGCCCATAAAGGCGGCATAAAAGCCGGAGATGTGCTAATCGAGGTGAACGGCAAGGCATATGAGGATATGGATGTAATGGCCAACGCCATGCGCGGTAAGGAAGGAACAGATGTGGATGTCACATACGTAAGAGACGGAAGCAAAAAAACAGTGACGCTGACACGCGAAAAGATAGAGCAGACGACCGTTGAATGGGAAATGCTCAATGAGGATACGGGATATATAAGCATAAGCTCGTTCATGTCAGGGACCGCAGATGAGTTTTCAGATGCTTTAAAAGCAGTGGAAGACAGGGGGGCCGGCAGCCTCGTTCTGGATCTTCGCGACAACGGAGGAGGACTTGTGGATTCGTGCATTGAAATAGCCGATCAGTTCCTGGACAAGGGAATCGTGACGTATCTGGAGAATAAGGACGGAAAAAGAGTGGATTATGAATCAGAGGACGGTAAAACAGATCTTGAGACAGTTGTGCTGGTGAACGAAAACAGCGCCAGCGCATCGGAGATCCTGGCTGCGGCTCTTCAGGACAACGGCATAAAGCTGGTGGGAGAGACAACATACGGAAAGGGAGTCGTACAGTCAACAGTCAAGCTCAGCGACGGAACCGCCCTGAAGCTTACGATAATGCAGTATTTTTCACCTGAGGGCAGGACTATAAACGGGAAGGGAGTGAAGCCTGACTACAGCGTAGACGGGAGCGAAGACGGCGATCCTCAGCTTGAAAAGGCTCTCAGCCTGCTGAGTTGAGACGCTTTAAGACACTAAAGTATTCCTTGACTGAAAAATGCGCCGATGATATAATTTTACTGTAGTGTTTTAAAGTGAAAGGAGTTTTTAATGGCATATGAGTCGAAATTCAAAAGAGAAGATATAGACGAGCTGTTCAGGGCAATACTTCTTCTTGAAAACGAAGAGGAATGCTACAGATTTTTTGAAGACATATGCACAGTTAACGAGATACACGCCATAGCGCAGAGGCTGCAGGTGGCAAAGCTGCTTTCAGAAGATAAGACCTACAGCGAGATCGAAGAAATAACAAAGGCTTCCACAGCTACTATAAGCAGGATAAACAAGTGTCTGCTTTACGGGGCTGACGGATATAAAATGATGCTTGAAAGGATCGCAGCGGACACACAGAAAAGCGAGTGACGCTAAAACAGAATACAAAAAGGACTGGCGGGACCGAGGGTGCCGCCATTTTCCGACTATAGGGGAAAATGAAGATATATATTTTTGAAAACTACAGGGATTTTTTCCCGGAAAAGAGAGGCAGTGAGCTTACGGACGCTCTCATGATGAAAGCCATCGAGTCCGAAGGCATCCGTGGGGCGACCATAGTAAGGGGAGAAAGGGGAAAACCCTTTGTAAAGGGAGCGGGAGAGCTTTTCGTATCGGTAAGCCACAGCGGGGCATATCTTGTGTGCGCTCTGTCGGAGCTTCCCGTAGGCATAGACGTTCAGGAGGAAAGGGGCGGTAATCTCGGGAAAATAACGGGAAGGTACTTTTCGGAGGAGGAACAGGCATATGTTGACGAAAGAGGCAGAGCCGGTTTTTTTGCTCTCTGGACGAGAAAGGAGGCGTACTCCAAGTATACAGGAAGGGGCCTGGAAGAGGTTATGAAGGGGACTTCCGTACTTATGAGGGATGATGTGGATTTTACGGATTTTCAGATAGAGAAAGGAGTATATTGCTCATGCTGTGTGAAGAAACAGAAGAAATGGAAAAACTGAAAAGAAGCGACAGAAAAAAAGGATATGCGGCCGCTGTGTTTTTCTCGGTGCTGGTAGGGTTTTCGTTCCTGGGGATCAAGGTCGCTCAGGCATCCACAGACAGTCTCAATGTGCTTGTCTACAGATATGATTTCGCCTTTGTGGCAATAATCATACTCATACTGCTTAAGGTGATAAAGATAGACATAAAGGGAAAACCGAAGAAAAAACTCATGACAACGGCAGCCTTTTATGTAGGATTCATGGCTCTGCAGGTGACCGGCCTCATGTTCGCGACGTCTGTGGAAGGTTCGATATATTTTGCCATAATACCGATAATCGTCAAGATAATAGCATCTATTTTCCTCGGTGAGAAGTCATCGTGGCTTGAAAACGCCTTCGTATGTCTTACGGTCGCGGCTCTTGTGGTGATGCTGGTAATGGGATCTTCAGGCATAAGCTTCAGCCCTCTTGGAACCGGCCTGCTGCTGGCTTCGAGCGTATCGATGGCTCTCAGCAACGTTTTCATGAGGTATACGCGAACCGATTACAAGCCGATAGAGACGACATTTACGATCATTATGATGGGATTCATCGCTTTCAACGTGGCCTTTATAATAAAGGGTATAGCCGGAGGCCAGGGAATAGCCGATTATTTCACGCCTCTTACGGATATGAACGTATTTATAGCGTGCGGATATCTGGGCATAGGCTGCATACTCCTGTCAGCGCATCTGATGAGTTATATGCTCAGCAAGATGGAAGCTGTCAAGGGAACCATATTCGGCAATGTGTCAACGGCAATATCCATAGTGGCCGGCGTCGTGATACTTGGAGAGCCGCTCATGTGGTATCATGTCGTGTGCACTGCGCTCATAATAGTCGGAGTGGTGGGCCTCAGCGTGAGCGGAGGCAGCAGGGAGAAGAAGACGAAAGGAGAAAAGGATGAGACTGACGCTCCTGATGGAAAACAAGACGTATAAGGAGGGGATAAAGGCAGAGCACGGCCTTTCCATATACATAGAAACAGATGAAATGAACATCCTCTTTGATGCCGGTGCAACGGACAGTTTCCTGTCAAACGCCGGGAGCCTGGGCATAGATCTTGCCGGGGTGGATATGGCGGTGATAAGCCATGGACATTACGATCATACGGGAGGATTCCCGGGGTTCTGCAGGGTAAACAAAAAAGCTTCCGTATATGTCCACAGAAACGCCTTTCGCAGATCCTTCGGATACAAGGGGACGCAGCGGGAGGAAAAGATGTCCGGTATAAGATGGAGCCGGCAGGAAAGAGAGGCGATGGGGGAAAGACTTGTTTTTACAGAGGGACCTCTGATGATCACAGATAATATATGCATAACAGGCACAGTACCTGTTTGTCCGGGATTTACGCCTTCGGAGAAGTTTTACATAAAACATGATTCCGGAAATCTGGAAGAAGATGACATGTCCCACGAGCAGTGCCTTGTAATAAGGGAAAGATCCGGACTTTATATTTTCTCAGGGTGCAGCCACAGGGGAGCGGTCTCGGCTCTCAGGTGCGGACAGAGCATGTTCCCGGGCGAAAGGACAGCAGCATTTGTCTGCGGCACCCATCTCTACAGCGCTTCAAAGGAGGCAAGGGAAAAAACGGTAAGAGAGCTTGCGGAAGGATATGACGGTATCCTCATACCTGTCCACTGTACGGGGATGGAGGCCATATGCGATTTTAAGGCTGCCATGGGAGACAGGTGCGTTCCTCTGTCAGCGGGAGATGTTTTTCATGGATGCTAGAAAGTGCGCCGCATCCTATCTAAGCGCCAGGCCGCGCACGGAGAAACAGCTCAGAGATCATCTGGCAAGGAAAGGCTGCGGGAAGGAGGATATCCGTGAGACTGTGGCTGAGCTTAAGGAGTACGGATATATCGACGACAGAGAATACTGCCGCATGTACTTTGAGTACGGGTTCGAGAAAAAGAGAGGTACAGGGCGCATCATAAGAGAGCTGAAGGACCGCGGAGTTTCCTCAGATGTGATAGAGTGCGTATACAGCTCACTTGAGTATGTGCCGGATCAGTACGAGGCAGCCATGTCGGCAGCCGTTGAGGGCGCGCCGCCGCCGGATGAAGAGGAGATCGCGGAGATGCCATATGAAGAAAGGCGAAGGCTTGCGGCAAGGACGGGAAGGCGGCTGGCTTCGAGGGGTTTCTCGCAGGACGTGGTATACAGGGTAATAAGGAAGCTGTACAGGATATGAAGGATATGAGAGAGGGGAATATATGGAGGAGCAGTTCAGCAGGACGGCGCTTATAACAGGCGGCGACGGGGTGGAACGACTCAGGAGCTCATATGTAGCGGTGTTCGGTATAGGCGGCGTGGGAAGCTATGCCGCAGAGGCTCTGGCAAGGGCAGGAATAGGAAGGCTGAAGCTTGTAGACGGCGATGTGGTGGAGGAAAGCAATATAAACAGGCAGCTTGCAGCGCTGCACAGCACTGTGGGGATGTACAAGGCAGAGGTCATGGCTGCAAGGGTGAGGGATATAAACCCGCATTGCAGAGCAGAGGCAGATACGAGGTATTTTAAGCCGGAGACAGAGGATGAGTTCCGGCTTGAGGGCTGCGATTACATGGTCGATGCCATAGATATGGTTACGGGAAAGATCGCTCTTGCGGAAAGAGCCGTAAAGGAAGGCATACCTATCATATCCTCAATGGGGACGGGAAACAAGCTGGATCCTTCAGGATTCAAAGTGGCTCTGATAGAAGATACCAGGGTATGTCCCCTGGCAAGAGTCATGAGAAGAGAGCTTAAGAAAAGAGGAATAGAAGGCATAAAGGCAGTCTATTCCGAAGAGGAACCTGTAAAGGCCGGAAGGACGCCGGGAAGCATTTCCTTTGTCCCGTCCGTTGCAGGGCTCATAATGGCAGGAGAGGTAATAAGGGATATATTGAAGTCAAAACCGTGAGAGGGAAGATTTTTTTGACGGGCGATAGCAAATGCGACATTTTTGGTACATTGTCTGTGACATAATAAGCTTATCAGAGAAAGGAAGGTGAGCGAAATGTTGACAATGGCATGGATGTGTATGGCAGGAGCTGTTTTTGCCACAGCGTTACTTTTAGGTGACGTGAAAAGGGAAATAGAGTATAATTATAGGAGAAAAGGATCTGAAAAAGGAGAGCGTTATGGACTACAAAAAACTTCTCATAGAGAAGATAGAGAGCTTCTACGTAGATGTGGTTGAGGAGTTCAAGGAGGCGGAGCTGCAGATAATGGCGGACTCCAAGTTCAGGAGCATATTCAAAAAGAAAAATTACGACGGAAATATAGCGAAGCTGAGGGAGTGCAAAAAAGCCGCGCTGGCAATAGATACGGGAGATATAAAGATCCCTGCGGGCGACAGGGAATCCGATGAAGTCGAGCATCGTTTCGAAAGGTGCCTCGTAATATTCAGCGGACTGTGCGATGCGTACATACAGCTTCAGATGTCCCTTAAGAAAAAGGCTCAGGGAGCGAAAACTCCTTTTTCGGAATACAGAGAGATATTTCAGAAGGTGCAGGATGCGAGAAACAGCCTGAACGGGGCTCTTCACGAGCTCGATATAGTTTATACGGACTATACGTACGATGAGGAGGAAGGCTTCTGCAAATTCGCGGACTGATGCGGGGGAGCAGCCGAAATGGAAGGCAGACAGATAAAGAAGCTCTATATAATATACATACTGAGGATACTGGAAAAATATTCGGACTACAGGCACAGGCTGACGCAGAAGGACATAATAGATCTCATGGAGAGGGATTACGGAGTGTCATGCGAGAGAAAGACAGTATCCAGAAACATAGGAGATCTGGCTGATGCGGGATATGAGATAGAAAGAAGAGACGGGGGATACTACCTGGACAGCAGGACGTTCGAGGACAGCGAGCTGAGGCTCCTCATAGACAGCGTGCTTTCTTCACGGCACATACCGGAGAAGCAGGCGGCTGACCTGATAGAGAAGCTGATGGGGCAGTCAAGCGTCTATTTTAAAAACAGTCTCAGACATATATACAGTCTGGAGCATTCGGAGCATGAAGAAAGCAACGATCTTTTCTGGAACCTGGAGTGCATCGGCGAAGCCATAGACAGGAACAGGAAGATCGCTTTTTACTATAATAAATACGGACCTGACAAGAAGCTCCATCATACGACCGAAAGAGAACATGTGGCAAATCCTTACTACATAGCCATAGCCAACGGCAGATATTATCTTGTGGCAAACAACGAAAGATATGACGATATAACCCATTACAGACTGGAGAAGATAAGCGGCATCAGGATACTTGACGAACCGCGCAGACCAAAGGAGGAGATCGCGGATTTTCGCGGAGGTGAAGGGCTTTCCGGCCATATGGTGGAAAGGGTGTACATGTTTTCCGGCGAGTCGTGCCGCGTGGTGATGAGAGTGAGCCCTGATGGGATAAACGATGCCATAGACTGGCTGGGAAGGGATATAAGGATAGAAGAAAGGGACGGCTTTTTCAGGGTGGAGACCGTAACAAACAGGAACGCCATAAAATACTGGGCCATGCAGTTCGGAGAAAAGGTGGAGATACTGGAACCCGCTGATCTCAGAAGAGAAGTGGGCCGTATGGCGGAAAATATAAGCAGTAAATACAACGGAGGAACATAGATTGGATAATTTGTATCTCATAATGATGACAAGCCTTCTGGCGGCTGTCATAGTTCTCATAATACTGGCGATAACAGCAGTCTCAAAGATCTCCAAAGGAGGCGGAGGCGGCGTGGGATCCGCTGAACTCAAGGACGAGATGAACAGATCAAGGCAGGAAACCATAGAAACCGTCCAGAGCAGCGTGCGAAACATGGGTGACCTACTGGCAAGAGGAAACAGAGAGGCCGCGGATATGCAGAGTGAAAGGCTTGGGGAGCTGAACAGACAGTTCGCGGACACGTCCATGGAGATAGAGCAGCGCCTCGAAAACATAAGAAAGGCCATGGAGAGCAGGATCTCCGCCATGACGGAGGAAAACAACAGACAGCTCACGGAGATGAGAAACACGGTGGATGAGAAGCTGCAGAAGACTCTTGAGGAGAGAATCGGAAGGTCATTCAGACAGGTGAGCGAGACTCTGGAGCAGGTGACGAGAGGACTCGGGGAGATGCAGAACCTGGCCGCCGGAGTCGGAGATCTCAAAAAGGTGCTTTCAAACGTAAAGACGAGAGGAATACTGGGAGAGATACAGCTGGGAGCAATACTTGAGCAGATACTCTCACCTGAGCAGTACGATGAGAACGTCTCTGTAAAGGGCGGCTCGGAAAGGGTGGAATACGCTGTAAAATTCCCGGGAGAAGGGGATGGCTTCGTATATCTTCCTATAGATTCAAAATTCCCGGCAGATGCCTATACAGCGCTGCTGGATGCCTACGACACAGGGGACAAGGCCGTCGTAAAGACTGCTGTTGACGGTCTCAGGAACGCTGTGATAAAATCAGCCAGGGAAATCAGAACAAAGTACGTACAGCCTCCGGCCACAACGGAATTCGCCATAATGTTCCTGCCGTTTGAAGGACTTTACGCGGAGGTTTTGAGACTTGATATGGTGGAGAGCCTTCAGAGGGATTACAGGATAACCATCGCGGGACCTACGACCATGGCGGCAATGCTGAACAGCTTCCAGATGGGATTCAGATCGCTGGCGCTCCAGAAAAGGTCCGGCGAGGTATGGGACACTCTGGCAAAGGTCAGGACAGAGTTCGATAAATTCGGCGATGTGCTGGCAAAGACCCAGAACAGAATGGAGCAGGCGCAGAAGGATCTGGAGATGCTCGTGGGCGTAAGGACAAGGACAATACAGAGAGCTCTGAAAAACGTGGCTCTCGATGAAAGCGGCAGCCGGGAAGAGCTTTCGGAAGGCCGGATACAGGAGAAAATATGAGCATATACGCTATAGGAGATACACACCTTTCCTTTGCAGAGGGAAAGGAAAAGCCCATGGATATTTTCGGACCGAGATGGTTCGAGCACTGGAAGCGGCTTGAAAAAAACTGGCGCAGCACTGTGAAGGAGGATGACACGGTAATAATAGCCGGCGACATATCGTGGGCGCTGAAGCTTGAAGATGCCAGAGTCGATCTCGACTGGATAGACAGCCTTCCGGGCAGGAAGGTAATGTTCAAGGGCAATCACGATCTCTGGTGGAGCGGCATAAAAAGGCTGAACAGCATGTATGAAGACATGACATTCGTACAGAACGATTATTTCCTCGCGGAAAATATCTATATATGCGGAAGCAGAGGATGGATAACGCCTGACAGTGATGAATTCTCATCTGATGACGAAAAGGTGTACAGACGGGAAAAGCTGAGGCTGGAGGCGTCTCTGGAAAAGGCTGAGACTGACATGAAGAGAAGAATATCCGCAGGAGAGATCAAAAATGGAGAAACTGAGATCATAGGAGTGATGCACTATCCGCCGGTATCGAAGCCAGCGGCTTTTTCCGGTTTTCAGCAGATATTCGAGGATCACGGCGTAAAGAGAGTGTTTTACGGTCACATCCACGGTGAAGACGGGTTCAGGAACACCATAAGAGGAAAGCATCACGGCATAGATTATTTTCTTGTTTCTCTTGATTTTCTGGAAGCAAAGCTCTTCACCGTAAAAGGGTGAGAAAGGAGAAGGTATGAGGGACTATATGAGCACAGTGGACATAATCACAAAGAAAAGAGACGGATTTGAACTTGATGAGGCAGAGATAAGATACATGGTGGAGGGGTATACCGGAGGCAGTATACCTGATTATCAGATGGCAGCCTTTCTCATGGCAGTGTATTTCAGAGGAATGGAGAAAGATGAGACGGTGGCGCTCACACAGGCCATGAGGGATTCCGGAGACGTGGCGGATCTTACGGGAATAAAAGGGGTCAAAGTGGACAAGCACAGCACAGGCGGCGTAGGCGATAAGACGACGCTCATAGTGGGACCGCTGGCAGCCTCATGGGGAGTGCCTGTGGCGAAAATGAGCGGAAGAGGACTGGGGTTCACGGGAGGAACCGTAGATAAACTGGAGTCAATACCGGGATTCGCCACATCCATACCCGAGGAGGAGTTCGTAAGGCTTGTAAATGAAAACAGCATAGCCGTCATAGGGCAGACGGGGCAGATAGCTCCGGCGGACAAGAAAATATACGCTCTGAGGGACGTTACGGCCACAGTGGAGAATCTCAGCCTCATAACATCCAGCATAATGAGCAAAAAGCTGGCATCAGGCTCCGACGCCATACTTCTCGATGTAAAGTGCGGTAAGGGAGCCTTCATGAAGACCTTCGAAGAGGCGGAAAAGCTGGCCTCTTTAATGGTCGAGATAGGAAGGGCCGGAGGAAAGCGTACAGCGGCGTTCATAACGGACATGAGCCAGCCTCTCGGAATGGGCGTGGGAAATTCCATAGAGGTCATGGAGGCAATAGACGTACTCAAGGGCAGAGGACCTGAGGATATAACGGAGCTGTCGGTTCATCTGGCCGGTATGATGATATACATGGGAGAAAAGGCGGCCGATGAGGACGAAGGCATAGAAATGGCGAGACAGGCCATCGAAGACGGGAGCGGGCTCGAAAAATTCAGAGATCTTGTGAGAGGACAGGGAGGAGATCCCGGCATAACTGAGGATTACAGCCTGCTGCCTCAGGCCGGCATATGTATGGCTCTCAGAGCAGAACAAGAGGGGTATGTGGAGGAGATCGATGCGATGATGACCGGTCTTGCTTCTCAGCATTCGGGAGCGGGAAGAGAGAAAAAGGAAGATGATGTGGATCTTTCGGCGGGGATAGTCCTCAAAAAGAAGGTCGGAAATACTGTCAGCAAAGGCGAGACCATATGCGAGGTTTATGGTAATGATGTGAAGAAAGTGGAAAAAGCATTGGAGGAAATGAACAATGCTGTTAAAATAGGTAAGGATGTACCACGCATCCCTACTTTGATAAAGAAGATGACAGGGAGGTAGTTTTATGAGACGTTTCGCAGTATTCATCGTGTGCGTTCTGACGATCCTGTGCCTTGCGGCCTGCGGGGAGGAAAAGAGCAAAGAGAGCAGCGACAGCAAGAATACTGAAAGCGAGATAGCCATGGTGACTCAGACCGGAGGGGTCGACGACGGAGGCTTCAATCAGGTCACATGGGAAGAGGTGAAGAGATTCTGCGAAGAGAAGGATATGACATACGCTCATTACGGCCCGAAGGAGCAGAGTGAGGAAGGCTACCTTGCCGCCGTGGCCGAGGCTGTGGACAATAAGGCAAAAGTGGTGATAATGTGCGGCAGCGGACTTGAGACAGCAGTCCACACGGCGCAGTCAACATATCCTGACGTTTATTTTCTCATCATAGACGGCGTGCCTCACGATGCTTCAAATAATTACGCTATGGGCGCCAATACGGCCAGCGTGATATTCGCTGAAGAGGAGGCGGGATATCTGGCAGGGTATGCTGCGGTAAAAGACGGATATACCAAGCTTGGATTCATGGGAGGTCAGGAAACTCCCGCCATAAAGAGATACGGATACGGATTTGTCCAGGGAGCTGCGGCCGCTGCCGGAGAGACCGAAAAAAAGGTAAGCATGAGATATGTTTATACGGGAACATACGATGAATCCGATGAGGTGCGATCTTCGGCTGCATCCTGGTATAAGGACGGCACAGAGGTGATATTCGCCTGTGGAGGAGCCATGGGAAGATCTGTAATAAAAGCCGCCGAAAACAACAACGGAAAAGTAATAGGCGTAGACGTCGATCAGAGCGGAGTCTCCGAGACAGTGATAACGTCAGCTGAAAAAGGCCTGGGAAGCGCTGTGGAGAATATACTCAAAAGCTATGAACGCGGAAGTTTTCCGGGAGGCTCGGCCTTTAACTATACAGCAAGGAACGACGGAGTGTCTCTTGAGATGGAAAACTCCAGATTCAACAGCTTTTCACAGGATGATTACAAAAAGACTTTCAGGGCGCTCAAAAACGGAGAAACAGAGCTCAAAAAGGATACGGACGTTGATTCCGTCACACAGCTTGCGGGTCAGTGGCTCACAATAGCTCAGTAAAAAGAATTTATAAAGGAGAAAGTTTTTAAAAAGTTTTAAAATTCCAAAAAAAGGTAGACCATTTAAACAATATATGTTAGTATAAATATAATATAGATGGAGGATTGACATGAAATCGAATAAGACGAGAGAAAAGATTTTAGACTCTTCATTAAAGCTTTTTAATGAAAAGAAGGCATCCAATGTAAGTACTGTCCAGATTTCTACAGCTATGAAAATAAGCCCGGGGAATCTATATTACTACTTTGCTAACAAGGAAGAGTTGATAAGATGTATCTGGGAAGAGCGCATGATGGTCGAAGTTAAGGATATCTTTGAGGCTCACAGAAATATAACGGATATAGGAGATGCGTTTGATATATTCAGGGAGTATGTGAAGCATTGCATAAAATACAGATTTTTTTATACGGAGCTCCCCACTCTCTTTACAAATGATGCCAAGCTGGCATCCGAATGCAGGGAGATACTTAAAAGCAACTGGGAAATAACGGCCCAGATGATAAGCTCCCTGATGGCGGCGGGACTGGTAAGAGAGATGAACGACGAGGACAGAAGGCTGCTGGCGGAAAACTGCAGGATAATATCAAGAAGCGCGGTCATCAATTACGACATATCGGAAAACAGAGATGTCGACGAATCCACCTACAGGGCGATGATGCTGCTGGCAAAGCTCTTTGAGCCGTATGCCACCGGGCGGATGAAGGAGGAAGTGAAGAGAGAGCTGACTTCCAGGAGACCGTGATGATTCAGGGGAGATAATTTAAAAAGCTGTAAGTTTAAAAGCCGGATGATGTCCGGCTTTTTTTGAGAAAAGGAGAGTGTAAGAGATGAAGAAGGAAAGAAGCAGGGCAAAGCTCCTGGTATACATCATACTGAGGGCTCTCGTCGTATTGGTGATGATAGCCCAGATATTTGATGAGAACTGGGAGGCAGTTATGACGTGCGGCCTTACTCTCATACTGTTCATGCTCCCGTCGCTTTTGTCAAAGAGACTGGCCATAGAGCTTCCGACGGCTCTGGAGGTCATAATACTCGTATTCATATTCGCGGCTGAGATACTGGGAGAGATACAGGGATTTTACGTTATGTTCCCGAGGTGGGACGATATGCTCCATACGACAAACGGATTCCTGGCGGCTGCGGTCGGCTTCGCTCTCATAGATATACTCAACAGGCATGAGAACGTCAAGATGGATCTGTCGCCCGCATTCGTGGCAGGCGTCGCCTTCTGCTTCTCAATGACCATAGGGGTCCTCTGGGAGTTTTTCGAATTCTCGATGGACTACTTCTTCGGAAAGGATATGCAGAAGGATACGTGGCTGAGCAGCTTCAACTCCGTCGCGATAAATCCGGACGGGCTCAATGTGCCTGTCCATGTGGATGTGGAGTCAGTGACGCTGAACGGTACGGTCACATGGGACAAATACCTGGATATAGGGCTTTACGACACGATGCACGACCTGTTCGTAAATCTTATAGGGGCCATAGTGTTCTCAGTACTGGGACTTGTCTACATAAAGAACAGGGGCAAGGGAATAGCGGCCAAATTCATACCGACATTGAGAAGAGACGACAAAGCGCAGTAGACGGCTTACACAGAATTAACATTCACTTAATACGGATATGATCTTTTGAAGGGCAATATAATATATAATGATGTGAAGAGGCTGTAAAAAGGAGAGATACATCCATGACATACGGGGTTATAGACGTAGGATCCAATACCATACGCCTGTGTATATACAATATAGAGGGAGACAGGATAATATCCCTTTTCAACAATAAAAACACCGCGGGGCTAATAGATTACGTCAATGACGGAGAGCTTTCCGGCAAAGGCATAAAAAAGGCCTGCGATGTGCTGAACTCGCAAAGGTACATGGCGGCTCAGGCTCAGGTAAAGGAGCTTTACGTCTTTGCCACAGCATCTTTAAGGAACATATCGAACACCGGGGAGGCTGTCAGAAGGATAAAAGAGGAAACAGGTCTTGATGTGGACGTACTCAGCGGATACGATGAGGCGATACTCGACTTTGAGGGCGCTGCTCATGCCAAACACCTTGAAGACGGAATCATGGTGGATATAGGAGGCGGCAGCACGGAGATACTGGTGTTTGAAAAGGGAAGGATAAAAAACGCGGCCAGCATGGACATAGGCTCTCTGTACATGTACAGGAATTATGTGTCAAAGCTTTTTCCTCGGAGAAACGAGAGAAAAGCCATAGCGAGAAGGACGGAGGCGGAGCTCAAAAAACTGAAATTCCTGAAAAGGAACGTGTTTGCGGATATGGTGGGCATAGGCGGCACCATAAGGGCTGTCAAGAAGTTCAACAACGATATTTTCGGACTTTCTCGCAGCAATGACAGGATACCTGTGGAAAACCTGAAAGAGCTGGTATATGAGCTTCAGGACGATGAAAAGCAGACTCTGAAAAAAGTGCTGAGAGTGGCTCCGGACAGAGTCCATACGCTGATACCGGGGATGATAATACTGAGCACCGTGTGCCGCATGTGCGGCTGCCGGGAAATAACAATGAGCGAATACGGCGTAAGGGAAGGTTATCTATATAAGAAGGCGGTGATAGAAAAGTGAAGGAAGTCAACACCATATATACTCAGAACAGAGAGCTTTCATGGCTGCGCTTCAACGAGAGAGTCATGGAGGAAGCTGTTGAGGAGGGAGTTCCCGCCTTTGAGAGATTGAATTTCATATCCATATTCACAAGCAACCTGGATGAATTCTTCATGATAAGGGTCGGGAGCCTCTATGACCAGACATTCCTGCCGGAGCCGCAGATAGACAACAAGACCGGTATGGATGCCCATGAGCAGCTTGATGAGATCTTCCGCGCCGTTGAGCCCCTTTATAAAAAAAGAGACAAAATATACAGGGAAGTCCTCGAAAGACTGTCCTATAAGGGGATAACATGGGTAGACACAGACGGGATGAAGCCTGTTGAAGAGGTTTACGCTGAGGACTATTTTATGTCCGACGTGCTCCCTATACTGTCTCCGCAGATAATAAACGCTCATCATCCGTTCCCTCATCTGGTGAACAAGGCTCTTTACATCATACTGCATCTGAAGATAGACGATAAGACGGCCTTCGGGATCATACCGGTCCCTGCAAGCCTTGAGCGGATAGTATGGCTGCCGGGAGGCAGCTACAGATATACTCTCATCGAGAACATAGTACTGAAGTATGCTGACAGGGTATTCGACAACTGCCATGTAAAGGCCAAGAGCATAATAAGCGTTACCAGGAACGCTGACGTGAATGTCAGCAGCCTTGTGGACGAGGACGAGGATTTCAGGCATCACATGAAGAGGGTGCTGAAAAAGAGGGCAAGGCTCGCTCCGGTAAGGCTGGAATACTATAAAGAGCTTGACGAAAAGCTGGAGAAATTCCTCATAAACAGGCTGGAGCTGAAAAAGGCGCAGGTATTCGGAAGCAGAACGCCTCTTGAGATGTCCTATGTCCGCTCCGTGCTGGATAAGCTGCCTGAGAACATGGCGGACTCCGTGACATACGAGCATTTTGAGCCGCAGCCTCCTAAATGGCTTGTACCGGGAGAGAGCATGATAAACAGGGTGATGAAGCAGGATCTTTTTCTCTCATATCCTTACGAGCAGATGGATCCGTTCCTCCAGCTCATAAAGGAAGCTGCTGGAGATGAGAGAGTGCTGTCCATAAAGATCACCATATACAGGCTGGCAAGCAAGGCGACTCTTGTGGATCATCTGCGTGCAGCCGCGGAAAACGGCAAGGATGTTACAGTGATCATGGAGCTGAGAGCCAGATTCGACGAGGCCAATAACATAAACTGGTCCGAGAGCCTGGAGGATGCGGGATGTACTGTAATATACGGCATACAGGACTATAAGGTGCATTCCAAGGTGTGTCTTATAACTCTTATGGAAAAGGGAAGGATAAAAAGGATAACGCAGGTCGGAACGGGAAATTACAACGAGAAAACTGCAAAGCTCTACACAGATATGTCTCTCATGACATCGGATCCTGATATAGGAAACGATGCTTCCACGTATTTTAAAAACATGTCCATAGCAAATCTGAACGGACAGTACAGCAGCCTGATGGTAGCTCCTCACAGTATGAAGAACAGGATACTTGCTCTTATAGAAAATGAGGTGGAAAAGGCAGGAAGAGGAGAGGCGGCCAGGATAAGGGTAAAGATAAACTCGCTCACCGACAGACAGACCATAGATGCTTTAAAAGAGGCTTCACAGGCGGGAGTGAGGATCGATATGATAATAAGAGGCATATGCTGCCTGCTCCCTGACATCGAAGGGTATACGGATAATATACATGTCACAAGCGTTGTAGGGAGATTCCTGGAGCATTCCAGGGTCTACTGCTTCGGAGAAGGCGAGGAGCTTCAGATGTATATCTCATCCGCTGATTTCATGACGAGAAATCTAAACAGGCGTGTGGAAGTGGCCTGTCCGATAAAGGATCCTCAGATAAAAGGGCAGATAATGGATATTCTGGAGCTTATGCTGCGGGATAATGTAAAGGCCAGGAATCTCAGATACGACGGCTTATATGAAAAGAAGCGCGTGGGAGAGGAGCCTTTGGACTGTCAGCAGGAGCTCATAAGAAGGGCGCTCATGCCTGCTAAGCCGCAGCCGAAGGAAGAGAAGGAAAACGAAAGGGAGAGCTTCTGGGCAAAGGTGAAGTCGTATTTTTCATGACAGCCTGCGAGCTTTTGCATAACCATTGGACACAGAAGGGTTTTGATGTATAATATATATACAGGGACGATGTCCCTGTATAATTTTTTTGTATGGAAGGCCGCCTGCAGGCGGCGGAAGCGACAGAAATGGAAAAGAAAAGGTACGGATTTCCGGACAGTGTGAGAGGAGCGGCTCTCTGCAGCATGATACTGTACCACGCCGTGTGGGACCTCTCTTATATCTTCGATGTGGGAATCGGGTGGTATGAGGAGACCTGGGGATATGTGTGGCAGCAGAGTATATGCTGGACATTCATATTTCTGTCAGGATTCTGCTCGGAGCTGGGAAGAAGGAGCGTAAAGAGAGGCATCACCGTACTGGCGGCGGGAGCGCTCATATGGGTCGTCACGCTCATGTTCATGCCTCAGCAGACGATAAAATTCGGAGTCCTGACTCTCATCGGCTCGTCTATGATCATAACGGCGATCCTGGGAAAGCTCATGGGAAGGATACGCGCCTCAGCAGGGTTTTTATGCGCTCTTTCGCTTTTTTTCATTACGAGAAACGTAAACGGCGGATACCTGGGCTTTGAGCGCTTTGATATAGCTGAGATCCCGGAATGGTTATACAGAAACGATATGACGGCTTATCTGGGGTTTCCCGGACCGGGATTTTCTTCGGCGGATTATTTTTCCGTGATCCCATGGTTCTTTCTGTTCGCGGCAGGAGCATTTCTCTGCCTGTGGATGAAGGAGAAGGATGTTCTGGCAGGGATTCCGGACATACGGATACCTGTCCTGGATATTATGGGAAAACATTCGCTGGGGATCTACATGATACATCAACCTCTGATATATTTTATACTGACGCTGTATTTCAACAGTTAGACACAGGGTGGAAGGAAGCGGACATGAAGGAAGAAAGACTGGCAACCGAGCCGGTGGGAAGGCTGCTTTTCAGGCTTGCCATACCTGCCATAGCGGCTCAGATAATAAACGTGCTTTACAACATAGTGGACAGGATGTTCATAGGACATATAGAGGGCATAGGAGCTGATGCACTCACCGGAGTGGGAGTAAGCCTTCCTGTAATAATGGCTGTGTCGGCCTTTGCCTATCTGGCGGGAATGGGAGGAGCTCCAAGGGCCGCCATAATGATGGGGAGAGGCGAGAGGGCATCGGCGGAAAGAGTGCTTGGCAACTGTTTTCTGCTCCTTTTGTGCATCTCCGCCGCTCTGACGGCAGTGATACTTGTATGGGGAAGAGACATACTCATGGCTTTCGGAGCCAGCGACAACACCATAGGATACGGCTGGGACTATCTGAAGATCTACGCTGTGGGGACAGTATTCGTGCAGATGACTCTCGGAATGAACGCGTTCATAACAGCCCAGGGATATGCAGGTATGAGCATGATAACTGTTCTCATAGGGGCTGTGCTCAATACTGCCCTTGACCCTGTATTTATATTTGCTCTTGATATGGGAGTTCGCGGCGCAGCCGTGGCTACAGTCATATCTCAGGCGGTTTCGGCCATGTGGGCGGTGAAGTTCCTTGTTTCGGAGAAACCTTCGCTTCGCCTCAAGACGGGCTGCATGAGGCCTGAGACAAAGGTGATACTGCCCTGTATAGCTCTCGGACTTTCTCCCTTTGTCATGCAGTTCACCGAGAGCATCATATCAGTGTGCTTCAATTCCTCGCTTTTGAAATACGGCGGCGATATGGCCGTGGGGGCCATGTCGATACTTGCAACCATAATGCAGTTTGTGTGGCTGCCCATGCAGGGCATGACTCAGGGAGCCCAGCCTGTTACAAGCTACAACTACGGAGCGGGCAATTACGGAAGGGTAAAAAGGACCATAAAGCTCCTCATAACCTGCTGTCTTTCGTATTCAGTCGTCCTGTGGGCAGTATGCATGTTGCTGCCTCAGGTGTTCATACATTTTTTCACAAACGACGCGGAGCTTGTGGGAGAGGCTGTATGGGCCATACGGATATACATGGCTGCTTCGCTGCTTTTCGGCATACAGGTGGCATGCCAGCAGTCATTCATAGCTCTGGGAAACGCCAGGACCTCCATCTTCCTGGCTGTTTTCAGGAAGATAATAATGCTGATACCGCTTATATTCATACTGCCGCTGTTCATGGAGGACAAGGTAATGGCAGTATTCATGGCTGAACCCGTTGCAGACGCATGCGCTGTGGCTCTGACAGGGACGCTGTTTTTCAGAGCATACAGAAAGCTTCCGGCAGATCAGTAGGATAAAAACCCTCTTTTTCCGTGATTTTTCTTCTCTGAGGAACATATAATCAACGGGAAGGGAGGGTTTTTATGGTGAAGAACTGGAAGAGGACCCTGTGCATATGCGCGGCAGCGGCTGTGGCTACCGGCGGAGGATTCATGGGGATACGAAGCTTTTCTCCTGAGAAGAGGACCATAACCATAGTGGAGGAGGCGGCTCCCGCATCATCTGTTGCAGTGGATGATCCAAATGCAGCCGGAAAACTGAAGATAAAAGCCGGAGCTGCAGTCCTCATAGACGGCAGGAGCGGGGAAGTGCTGTTCGCACAGAACGCAAAGAAGCATCTTCCTCCGGCTTCCGTGACAAAGGTCATGACCCTTCTGCTTATAGCAGAAGGATGCCGGTCAGGGAAAATATCCATGGACGATGAGGTAACCATATCTGAGACAGCAGCCGGCATGGGAGGCAGTCAGATGTACATGGAAGCAGGAGAAACTCATACGGTGGAGGAGCTGTTAAAGGGCGTGATAATGGCAAGCGCCAACGACGGATGCGTCGCTTTGGCAGAACACCTTTCGGGAAGCGCAGAGGCGTTTGTGGATTCCATGAACAGGAGAGCCGCAGAGCTGGGGCTTAAGGACAGCAATTTTATCAATACGAACGGCCTCCCCGTGTCAGATCACTATTCATGCGCATATGATATAGGGATGATATCAAGGGAGCTGATGAAGCACGGAGAACTGAGAAAATGGTTCACATGCTGGCAGGATGAAATCAATGTGGGGCTTCCCGGAAAGGAAAAGCCCTTTACTCTTACAAATACCAACAGACTCATAAGAAGCTACGAGGGCGCCGCAGGCATAAAAACAGGATTCACTGAAGATGCCGGATACTGTCTGTCAGCAGCAGCCGAAAGAGACGGCACAATGATGATAGGAGTGGTGCTGGGATGCGAGAGCAGCGATATAAGGTTCAGAGAAGCGGCAAGGCTTCTTGATATGGGGTTCGCCAATTACGAGACAGTCATAATTGCCGGAAAAGGTGAAAAAATAGAGAAGATAGATGTGGAAAAAGGAAGGTCGGGACATATATTCGCAGTGACTGACAAAGAGATCGGCATAACGACGCGAAAGGGCAGTGAAAAAGGTATAAAAACAGAGACAGTACTGGATGAAGATATGGAGCTTCCGGTTAAAAAAGGCGACACAGTGGGAAGCCTGAGAGTATACGAAGGAAAAAAGAACATGGGAGAATATGAACTGGTGGCTGACAGAGATATGGCAGGGGCTGACTTCACGACCATATACATACGCATGATAAATAAGCTTTTGTAATATGGCGAAAGGAGGAATAGTCCTGAATGAAGAAAAACGCTATCTCATCTTCACAAATTATTACAGGACAGCCATGGCAGCGGAGATACTGAGAAGCTGCGGGATACCCGGCGAGATCGTCAAAGCTCCGGCAGCAGGGGGAAGAGGATGCAGCTTTGCTGTCCTCGTAAGAATATACGATGAAGAGAGAAGCATACAGGTGCTTAAAAGAAAGAATAACATGCCGATATCTGTCATATGATATGAAATATACGCGAAGACCGGGTGAGAAGAAAGTTCATCCGGTCTTTTTTATCGCAAGGAAGGCGTAATGGTCTTCAAAAAAATAATTTTTGAAAAAAGAAGAAATTTCCTCAAATTGGAAGAGGTGTTTGAAACCTAAAAACGCTAAAAGCATTGACTTTTCAACGTTTTTGAGATATAATAACAGTGCGTTAATGCTCAAAAAACATAAAAAAAGCGCCTAAAAACGTGGTAGACTCATAGGGTGTTATGTAAACATAATGAAATCCGGCTCTGTTTACCAAAGCGAAGGTATGTTAAAGAGCACAGCAGGATCCTTTACAGCTAACGGGAGAATCACAGAAAAAGGCAAGGTCTCAAAACCCTTGAAAATAAAAGGTGAAAGAGATCGCGTTGCAGAAGCGGACGAGCTTTTTGAAGGGAGGACCAAACGGGCTTTGGGTATAGTACGGACGTATCGGCAGTCCGATGCAGGGTAGAAATGAGAAAAATGGAGCAGGAAGCGAAAATGTTTACATAATACAATTACAGAAAACCACGGAAAAAGAGAAAAAGCCGCGAAAAACGCGGCCAATATACAGAAGACTACGGAAAAAGGAGGGTAAAAAATGAAAATACGGGACGAT
>CAWVKQ010000054.1:0-3913 GCA_963929955.1 Bacillota bacterium | reverse complement strand
ACGCTTTTCACGTAAACCGGACTTTGCTCTTCAAAGGAGCCGTCGTAATCATCCTCGTAAAGGTTCACCACGATCTTATTTACATCGCCCATCCAGTCGACCTCGACGGTTTTCGCGTCCGTATCGGCCACTACGTTGAGGAATCCCGCCTTTGCTTCGCTTTCGGCGGACGCAGCGGTCAGCTCGCTCGTGTTCACTTTGTCCCCGGCTTTGAACGTCGTCGACGCCTTGTTCGCCGCTTCCGTCTTCTCGATCTTTTCCGCCGGTGCAGCCTCCGCTCTTGCCGAGCCTACGGCAGGATAGATCGTGACTGCAAGCGTGACTGTCAATATTACTGCAATGACCTTCTTTGCGATATCCTTCATACCTTATTCCCCTTTTGACGACAAAATTCAGATGTATTCTAAATAATATGATCTCATATTATTTATATCAGAAAAACGTTCGCCTGACATCGCCCGCCCGAGGGGGTAAAACGGGTAATTATAAGGCTCTTTTTACTGCCAGACAGCGCCCGAACAGCTGAGATTCCGCTCTGTATCACGGTTTCACGATATACTGTGTGTTCGCAGACGCGAACACTTTTCTCTAAAAAGGATCAAAAAAACAGAACCTGTTTCATTCAAACAGATTCTGTTTTCGATAATATATGTTTTATGCCTCTCTATTTGCTGTAATCGTAGAAGCCTGCTCCTGTCTTTCTTCCCAGTCTGCCTGCTCTTACCATCTTTCTCAGGAGAACGTGCGGTCTGTACTTGTCATCTCCGTACTCTCTGTGGAGAGTCTCCATGATTGCCAGGCAAACATCGAGCCCTACAAGGTCTCCCAGTGCGAGAGGTCCCATCGGATGGTTAGCGCCCAGCTTCATCGCAGTATCGATACCCTCTGCATCAGCTACACCGTCCGCGAGAATTCCTATGGCTTCGTTTATCATAGGAATGAGGATCCTGTTTACTACGAATCCCGGAGCCTCTGCTACGTCCACAGGAGTCTTTCCCAGGTTCTCTGTGAGCGCCAGTATCGTCTCTCTTGTCTCGTCGGAAGTTGTGAGTCCCTTTACTATCTCTACCAGCTTCATTGCAGGCACAGGATTGAAGAAGTGCATTCCTATGATCTTGTCAGGTCTTCCCGTTGCCGCAGCGATCTCTGTTATGGAGAGCGCGGATGTGTTTGTAGCGATTATAGCCTCAGGCTTGCACAGCTCGTCCAGCTCCTGGAAAAGGGCCTTCTTAGCTTCCATATCCTCTGTAGCCGCCTCGATCACAAGATCAGCATCCTTTATTATGGAAATATCCGTAGAGCCCTGTACTCTTGAAAGGATCTCGTCCTTTTCTGCTGCTGTTATCTTTTCCTTTGCTACCAGCTTATCAAGATTCTTTGTAACTGTAGCGATACCCTTGTCTACGGATGTCTGTCTTCTTGCTCTCAGCACAACATTGTATCCGTTCTGAGCAAGAACCTGGATAATCCCGGCTCCCATGGTGCCTGTTCCAAGCACGCCTATAGTTTTCATAATAGTCTCCTCCTTGAATCACTCCTGTAGTGATCTCTAAATTGTAATTTTTATCAGGCTCCCCTGATTCTCTAACATAACATTGTAAATTATTTTCAGATTCTTTTAAAGCCTTTTTGTGTAAATTTCTGAAATACTCCTATATTTTTTTCCTCATCTCTTCCTTATATCTTTCCACTCCCGGCTGATTGAAAGGATCCACGCCCGAAAGCATGGCTGTCACAGCGCATGTGGTCTCAAGAAAGTAAAGAAGCTGCCCGTAATAATAGCTGTTCAGCTCAGGCATATGTATTTCCGTAAAAGGTATTCCTGCCTTCCTGTGGGCCGCTGAAACTCCTTCAAATGCGGCTCTGTTTATATCCTCAAGGCTCTTTCCCTTAAGCTCGCCCTCCGGAATGACAACAGCATCCTGACAGCTGTCCGCCACAATAGACGTCTCCGCGAATACCTGCCTCCCCTGCTGAAGGAACTGTCCCATAGAGTGAAGGTCCGTGGAAAAACTGAGAGTAGCGGGGAATATCCCTTTTCCGTCCTTACCCTCGCTCTCTCCGTAAAGCTGTTTTATCCACTCGCCCAGCCAGCGGAGAGCCGGATCGTAAAACTCCATGACTTCTATATATTTTCCCCTCTCCGAAAGCAGGTATCTGGATATTGCGTAATCCAGGCCGTTTTCTTTCCAGGCCGGCCATACGGCCATATCTCCCGCCCCGTCAAGAAGAGTCCTCACGTCTATTCCCGAGACAGCCATTGGCAGAATTCCCGCCGGAGTAAGCGCGGAGTATCTTCCTCCCGTGTCCTCGGGTATGAAAAAGTTCACGTAACCTTCCCTTTCAGTCTCCTCTCTGAGCAGGCCGCTGCTTCCCGTAACGGTCATTATCCTCCCTGCAGCCTCCTCTCCGTACTTTTCCCTCATGAGGCTTCTCAGTATATCGAAGCCGGCCTTTACTTCAAGCGTGTTTCCCGACTTTGAAACAACGCACAGGACCGTTTCCCTTTTTCTCATCTCAGCCATTGTCCGCCTGTAGTCCCCGGAAGAAAAGTTTGTTCCCGCGAACATCACCTCTATGCCCGTCTCCGTCTTCGGCAGAGCTTCTATAGCCGCCTTGGCGCCCATATAAGAACCGCCTATGCCTATGACAACCATGAGCTCAGCCTTTTGTTTCACCGCATCAGCAGCTTCGAGAACGCGCCCTGTCTCATCCTCATCTCTTTCAACAGGAGCCTTTACCCATCCTGTCATGGGTATGGAGCCTGACCACAGTCTGTCAAAGGCTTCTTCCGCCCTTTTTCTCTCCGCCTCAATATCCGATACGGGGATGCCGTTTCCTTGTGTGTTTATCTTTATATACATCTCTCTTCTCCATGCCTTTTACCGCTTTGTATATCCAGTCCTTATTTTAACCTTTTTTATCAGCTTCTTCAATATGCGGTGATCCGAACATATCGATACTCTCTTTGTTTTATCCGGTGTCGAAAAATATGAAAAATTGTCGCTTTTTCGGCCCTGTGCCTCCCCCTCTGTCGCCTTTTTTCGGCAAAGGATTTTACATGTCTTCCTTTTATTGCTCAGCGACAGCCTGTTTTCTAAAATCCATTCACACTTAATTATTGTTCTGTTTTGGAAAGGAGAAAGAGAATGAATAAAAAACTTCTGAGTTTTGTCACAGCGCTTTCCATGGTGCTGGCCACGCCTGCCACTCTGCTGGCCGCCGAGTCTCCTGAAGCTCATAAAGACGGATGGGTCCCGGCAACTGCCGCAGATATGATCGAACACGGTTTTATAACCGCCGCCGCGCCTATAGAACCGACCATAGTGGCTGAAAATGAAAACGAAGCCGTAATATTCCATGATACTTCAGCTTCATTCGGAACGGAACGCGTCCGCACTGTAACATCTGAGGCAGGAAACAGCAACAGACTTCTCAACGTAACGACGTCTGCCACAGACTCCGGACAAACCGCCGTCATAACGCCTGTCAAGGTTACGACCAGCTCAATAACCGCTGACAGACACAGCAATACAAGCGGAAGCGTAACAGCATACGCCAGCTTCAACGCCAGGGCTTCAAAGGCTTCATGCACAATGACCCTTCAGGAAAAGAGCGGCGGGTCATGGAAAACAGCTACAGGAGTCCCTGTTGTGACCTATAAAAAATCCGTCACAAATTCATATTCTATCACTGCCGGCAAGACATTCACATTGAAGTCAGGAAAAGTCTACAGAGTCAAAGCCTCTATAATAGACACTACCAGCAGCGGCACCTACACAAAGACTCTTTATACGGGATCTTTCTAGCCTGCTACCTCATCTCGTTTATTATATCGATTATTTCTTCATCGCTTAGGCTGCATATAACGTCAGCTATAACGCCACCATCGGTCTGTATGGTGGCCTTTTTA
>CAWVKQ010000053.1:0-26355 GCA_963929955.1 Bacillota bacterium | reverse complement strand
AAAAATGAGGATTGAAACTCTGGAAACCTTTGAACTTGACACAAAGGCAGGGGTACTTCGCGTCAATGGGGTAGAAAAAAACAACGTACATCAAATAAGGCTGGATCTAAAGAATGGGAAATATTCGCTTATGTTGTCCCGTGATGAGATGTATGAAGGGCGAGTGACCTATAAAGGTCAACCGCCGGTAGTATAACGATAGAGAAACTGACCAACTAAGCTTGGCAACCATGAATGTTTTGCTAAAAGGTCGCTGAATTTGCTAAGTACGCCTTTTTTTATAGGGGAATCATTTTCGCTGATGGTTTCCAGATAATCGACAAGCTTTGAAATGGCGATGCGATCTTCTTCAGAAAGAGTGTGGGAATTTACAAATTCGCGGAGTTCAGCGAGACTAATTCCATTGTTGACAGTTACAGTGCCTGTATTGCTGATAGCAGAATTATTGACGGGAGCGTTGAAAATATTTGTTGTGGCAGATGAAGCGGAGTTTACAGCGACAAATTCTTTGTAATGAAAGCCTTTGTGCGTTAGTTTCTTAATCACTCCACCACCATCTATATAAGTTTCCGTTTGTATGTAGTTTTCATCAGATAGAAATGCTATAGCGGCTATCAATTCGGCAAATGGCATTTTGAGATTTTCCTGAATTTTAGAAAAGGAAATTGAGCCGGCATGTTGATCCTTAAATAATGGAATTAAGAAATCTAAAATTTGTTCGCAATCTTTTGTAAGCATAAAATATCACCGTCCTTTCCACCACATTCTATCACAGGTGGTTAGGCGGGACAAGAAAGGAGGAACCCATGCAAGTATTGACACAGGTAGAGACTGCGGAACTCCTGCGGATCAGCAAGACCACGTTATGGAGGCTGCGGAAAAGGGGAGAGATTAAGGGATTTAACGTTGGGGCACAGGTGTTTTTTACAGATGAGGAAGTAAACACGTATATAAAAAGGCAAATGCAGAAAGGAGAACAGATGTGACTGGAATAACGGTAATGATTATATTTGCGGCGATCGTGATATACGGATTGGAGGTGGCGAAGAATGAAGAAAACAGCAGATGAGAAGTTGAAGCTTGAGCTTAGGCTGACGACAAGAAGAATGACCAGAATAGCAACCGCGCTTGCTTTCGGAGGCATGACAGGAGCAGAACTTTCCCAGCTGGTACGCAAGGAAATGGATGAGGCTGACAGGCGCTATGACGGTTTAAGTGAAGCGCAGTTTTATTTAAAGGCAGGCTACGATGAGCTGCTGGATGCGGCAGAGCTCGCGCAGATGAGGGCACAGGATCTTTAAACAAGAAAAGCACCTACGAAAGAACGGTGATGTGTAGGTGCCAATCAAATAAATCTATTTAAATGATATCACAGGAGGATGAAATGTCAATAGAAACTAAAATCACAAGCCTTGAGCTTGAGAATATCAAACGTATCAAGGCTGTGCAGATAACACCCACAGAGTCAGGGCTTACCGTGATCGGCGGCAGGAACGGGCAAGGAAAAACATCTGTCTTGGACGCTATAATGTGGATCCTCGGCGGGGAAAGGTATAGACCAAGCGAGCCTAAAAGAGAAGGATCCGTAACACCGCTGTACGGCAAGATCACGCTCTCGAACGGTCTTGTGGTCGAGAGAAAGGGTAAAAACTCAGACCTTAAAGTTATAGATCCCTCAGGCAACAGGGCGGGACAGCAGCTCTTAAATGAGTTTATAAGTCAGTTTGCGCTGGATCTTCCAAGGTTCATGAATGGAAATAACAAGGAGAAAGCAGATACGCTCCTGCAGGTAATAGGCGTAGGAGACAGGCTTTATGAGTTGGAACAGCAGGAAAAGGAGCTGTATAACCAGCGCAGGACAATCGGGCAGATCGCAGATCAGAAGAAAAAGCACGCTGCAGAACTTCCTATATATCCGGATGTGCCGGCAGAACCAATATCCGCGAGCGAGCTTATAAAAGAGCAGCAGGAGATCCTTGCGAGGAATGGAGAAAATCAGAAAAAAAGACAGCATTTGTCGGAGCTGCAGTCCGAGGCAGACAATCTCCAGAAACAGATAGAGGATCTTCTTATGAAGCAGGCAAAGGTTCGCAGCGATCTTGAGATAGCTCAAATGGACACAAAGGATCTTCAGGATCAGTCTACGGCAGAGCTTGAGAAAAACATCGCTGATATAGAAGAGATCAACAGGAAAATCCGGATGAACCTTGATAAGGAGAAGGCTGAGACGGAAGCCCAAGAATACGCTGAAAAGTACGATGCTCACACTGAGAAGATCGAGACTGTAAGGAAAGCAAGAACAGATCTTCTTGACGGAGCAAACCTTCCGCTTGAGGGGCTCTCTATAGAGGACGGGGAACTTACCTACAGAGGCTTTAAGTGGGACAACATGTCCGGAGCGGATCAGATGAAGGTCGGTGTTGCTATCGTGAGAAAGCTCAATCCGAAGTGTGGATTCGTACTCCTTGATAAGCTCGAGCAGATGGACATCGATACGCTTAACGAGTTTGGGCATTGGCTTCAGCAGGAAGGTCTGCAGGTTATAGCAACTAGAGTATCTACAGGAGATGAATGTTCGATCATCATTGAGGACGGATATAGTAAAGCAAATGATAAGGCGGACGCGACTCCGCAGTGGAAGGCAGGTGAATTTTAATGGCTCTCGAGGTAACAGCGGGAAAGCTTAATAACCAGGCGCAGAAGGTCGTAATATACGGACCCGAGGGTATAGGAAAGTCCACCTTTGCGTCTCAGTTTCCGGATGCCGTCTTTATCGATACAGAAGGGTCCACGAAGGAGCTCGATGTAAGGAGGCTCCCGGTACCGTCAAGCTGGTCGTATCTTTTATGGGAAGTCGACCAGGTGAAACAGGATCCCGGCATCTGCAGTACGCTCATAATAGATACTGCAGATTGGGCAGAGAAGATGTGCATAGAGGAAATGTGCAGCAAGCACCAGGTAAACGGGCTTGAGGGATTTGGATACGGCAAAGGATATGTATATCTTGCAGAAGAGTTCGGAAAGCTCTTGAACAAGCTTACAGACCTTGTGGAGCTTAAGATTAATGTCGTGCTTACGGCGCATGCGATCATGAGAAAATTCGAGCAGCCGGACGAAAGCGGTGCGTACGACAGGTGGGAGCTTAAGCTGCAGAAGAAGACCGCGCCGCTCCTTAAGGAATGGGCAGATATGGTCCTTTTTGCGAATTATGAGACGTACGTTGTAAAGGAAGGCGAGGCGAAGAAGGCAAAGGCTCGCGGCGGCAAGAGAGTTATGTACACTACCCATCACCCTTGTTGGGATGCGAAAAACAGGAAGGGCTTTCCGGAGAAGATGGACTTCGACTTTTCCAATATAGCATCTGCTATACCTGTTAAGCCCGCTCCGGAAATACAGACTGTAGCAGCGGATCCGGAGCCGGAAACTAAAACAGAACCGGCAGCCGAGCCGGTACCGGAGATGAAAGATGTACAGGAAGAGACGCAGGAGGTACCACCTAGCGATGCGGCACTTAAAAAGCTCTATGACCTCATGGGAGCCCATGACGTTACGAGGCAGCAGATACAGGGAGTAGTTGCAGATAAAGGATATTTCCCTGCAGATACTCCTGTAGAAAATTACCCGCCTGATTTTATTGAAGGCGTCCTCATAGGGGCATGGGAACAGGTATACGACACGATATTGAATAAAGAAATACCGTTTTAACAGAAAGGAGATTTAAAAATGACACAGAATGGAAACTTACCGGAAGGCTTCTACCCTTCCAACGATGGAAATTTTGAAGATAGAGAACTTGCTTGGGATGGCGAGATAGAAAAAGAAGGGGCGGAATACGTAACGCTCGCTGATGGGGATTATGGTTTCGAGGTGTTGGATTTCGAAAGAGGAAGGCACGAGGGATCCGCAAAACTCCCGCCATGCCCTAAGGCGATACTGCATATAAAGGTCGAGGGGAAAGATAAGAACACGGGAGCTGAGGGAATAACAGTCATAAGACACCAGCTGTTCCTGCACTCCAAGACAGAAGGGCTCTTAAGCAACTTCTTTACCAGTGTCGGGCTTAAAAAGAAGGGCGAAAGACTTAAAATGAACTGGTCTTTAGTGCCCGGCTCAAAAGGCCGTGCAAGGATAGGAACAAGGACATACGAAGGCAAGGAATATAACGAGATAAAGAGGTTTTACGAACCCGTGGCGACAGCAAGCACCGCACCTGTCCAGCAGCCTGTACAGACCACTTTTGAGGTAGGGAAGTTTTAGTCATGATGAAACTTAGACCATATCAGGAAGAGGCGAGACAGGCGGTAGAAGAGCAGTGGGAGCAGGTCGACAAGACCCTGCTTGTGCTGCCGACAGGTACCGGCAAAACCGTGGTCTTTTCCAAGATAATCGAAGACAGAGTAAGAGAAGGAAGCAGGGCCCTTATCTTAGCACATAGGGGCGAGCTTCTTGATCAGGCGGCCGATAAGCTCGCGTCTGCTACAGGGCTTATGTGTGCTACAGAAAAGGCGGAACAGTCTTGCCTTGGCAGCTGGTTCAGAGTAGTAGTTGGATCCGTGCAGTCCCTTATGAGGGAAAAGCGTTTAGGGAAATTTGACGAAGACTACTTCGATACCATCGTGGTCGACGAAGCCCACCACTGCATATCTGACAGCTACCAGAAGGTGCTTAAGCATTTTCCAAGGGCGAAAGTGCTGGGCGTGACAGCGACGCCTGACCGCGGCGATATGAGAAATCTCGGGAGCTATTTCGAGAGCCTGGCATATGAATACACGCTGCCAAAAGCTATAAAGGAAGGGTACCTCTGTCCAATAAGGGCGCAGACGATACCTTTAAAGCTCGACCTTTCCTCCGTAAGTATCCACGCAGGGGACTTTAAAGCGGGCGATATAGGTACCGCACTGGATCCATACCTCGTGCAGATAGCAGAGGAAATGGGAAAGGTATGCCACGATAGAAAAACGGTCGTATTTTTACCGCTTATAAAGACCAGCCAGAAGTTTTGCAGGATGCTCAATGAAGCAGGTTTTGCGGCCGCTGAGGTGAACGGAGACAGTAAAGACAGAACTGAAATACTGAAGGACTTCGAGGACGGGAAATACAACGTTCTGTGCAACAGCATGCTGCTTACGGAAGGATGGGACTGCCCGTCTGTAGACTGCATAGTAGTGCTTAGGCCGACGAAGATAAGAAGCCTCTATTGCCAGATGGTAGGAAGGGGTACGAGGCTTTCTCCGGAGACAGGAAAGACGGAACTCTTGCTCCTTGATTTTCTCTGGCACACGGAACGCCATGAGCTTTGTCATCCGGCACATCTTATATGCGAGTCGGAAGAAGTCGCAAAGAAGGTGACGAAAAACATCGAAGAGGCGGGCTGTCCTGTCGATATAGAGGAAGCGGAAGTACAAGCCGAAGAGGATGTAGTGGCGCAGAGAGAAGAAGCCCTTGCAAAGAAGCTGAGCGAGATGAGATCGAGAAAGCGCAAGCTCGTGGATCCTCTGCAGTTCGAGATGTCGATCCAGGCAGAAGACCTCACGGGGTACGTGCCGGCGTTTGGCTGGGAGATGGCGCCGCCATCTGCAGCGCAGCTTAAGGCTCTCGAAAAGCTCGGGATATATCCGGACGAGATCGATAACGCTGGAAAGGCATCGAAGCTTCTTGGGAGGCTCGACGCAAGAAAGAAGGCGGGGCTTACGACACCGAAGCAGATCCGTTTCTTGGAAGGACGTGGTTTCAAGCACGTGGGCACGTGGGATTTTACTGCTGCGAAAAACCTTATAGACAGGATCGCAGGGAACGGCTGGCGGGTACCGCACAGCATAGACCCGGCTACGTATAGGCCGGAGCCTAAGGGAGATACAGCATGGAAAAATATAGCCTGGTAGACATAATCGAATATATAGACCCGAGAGATCTCTCCTACGAGGAATGGCTGCAGGTCGGTATGGGACTTAAAGAAGACGGATACAGTCCCGATGACTGGGATAGGTGGAGCAGTAAAGACGTAATTAGGTACCATGCCGGAGAATGCTATAAAAAATGGGAGACCTTTAGGGGTGAAGCAGGTACCAAGGTTACGGCCGGGACCATCGTACAGATGGCAAAGGATAGAGGCTGGCAGCCGGATAAGGGGACTGCGCTCGAATGGGATGCAGAGATTGGAAGTAAGGATGATCTCATAGTTGTGGAAAAAGAATGGCTGGAGAGTAAAGAGGTTACAGAGCCAAAGTACTGGAAGCCGGCAGAACAGCTCATAAAATACATCGATACTCTGTTCGACAGCGATGAAAACGTCGGGTACGTAACAGAATCGTGGGAAAAGGACGGGAGGTATCTTCCGAGAAAAGGATCATACGACAGGACCGCAGGACAGCTTATCGAGCAGCTCGGAAAATGCGGAAACGATATCGGTGCAGTGCTCGGAGATTACAAGGAAGACGCGGGGGCGTGGATCCGTTTTAACCCTCTTGATGGTAACGGTGTAAAGAACGAAAATGTGACGGATTACAGGTATGCCCTTATAGAATCGGATGATATGCCGATCGAAGAGCAAAACGCCATCGTAAGAGAGCTTGAGCTTCCTGTGGCGTGTCTCGTGCACTCCGGAGGCAAAAGCCTTCACGCGATCGTAAAGGTCGAAGCAAGGGACTATACGGAATACAGAAAGCGCGTCGACTATCTTTACGACGTGTGCCGAAAAAATGGGCTTAAAGTTGACAGCCAGAACAGGAATCCTTCCCGGCTTTCCCGCATGCCGGGAGTCATAAGGAAGGGTAGGAAGCAGTTCCTCGTAGATACCAATATAGGCAAGGAGTCCTGGGACGAATGGAAGGAATGGATCGAGAGTGTAAATGACGACCTGCCGGATCCCGAAAGTCTCGTGGATACATGGAATAACTTACCGGAGCTCTCGCCGCCGCTTATCGACGGAGTCTTAAGACAAGGACACAAGATGCTCCTTGCAGGTCCAAGCAAAGCAGGTAAATCATATGCGCTCATAGAGCTCTGCATTGCCATCGCAGAAGGTAAGAAATGGCTCGGGCAATGGAGGTGCGCCAAGGGAAAGGTGATGTATGTGAATCTTGAGCTTGACCGGGCGAGCTGCCTGCACAGGTTCAGGGACGTATATGAAGCCATGATGATCAAACCTGATAACCTTGCCAATATCGATATATGGAACCTCAGGGGGAAATCGGTGCCGATGGACAGGCTGGCGCCAAAGCTTATAAGAAGGGCTGCCAAAAAGAACTATCTTGCGATAGTGATAGACCCGATATATAAGGTCATCACAGGAGACGAAAACAGCGCTGATCAGATGGCGCATTTCTGTAATCAATTCGATCTTGTGTGTAATGATTTAGGTGCAGCGGTGATCTACTGCCATCATCATAGCAAGGGCGGTCAGGGGCAGAAGAGATCCATGGACAGGGCGTCGGGCTCTGGGGTATTTGCAAGAGATCCGGATGCGCTCTTGGACCTTATTGAACTTGATATCTCGGAAGATCTCCGTGCTCAAAAGAGGAACGACTTTACGTGCAGAGCCTGCATCGATGTCCTTGACAGGTATTCAGGCACATGGGAAGACCATGTGTCACAGGACGATATGTGTAGCGCTTCGCAGATGAAAAAAGTCTGTGATAGGCATCTTTTAGGCGAGGAGGCACGAGAGGCTGATGCGGCGATAAAGGCGGCTGAGAAGCAAGCTGAGGCTCTCACGGCGTGGAGGATAGAGGGAACATTAAGGGAGTTTCCAAAGTTTCCGCCGGTGAATTTGTGGTTTGATTATCCGGCACACGTGATCGATCAGATCGGAGTGCTGCAGGATATGCAGCCTGAGGGTGAACAGGCACCGCCCTGGAAGAAAAATTTAAGCAAGAAAAAGAGCCCTGAAGAGAAAGCTGAGGAGGCAAAACAGGCTGTCGAAACCGCCTATGAAGTATGTAAGATCGATGAAATCATAACAGTAAAATCGATGGCAGAATATATGGGCGTGAGCGAAAAAACCGTTCGCAGGAAGCTAAAAGAACACGGCGGATTTGATGTAAAAGACGGTCAGGTTATCGAGAGGGACAAGAGACAAAACCGATAAAATGTCCCTGTCCGTACCGAGGGACAAAAAGACAAAAACTCGACTTTGTCCCTGTCCCTGATTTTCAGGGGAAAACGGGTGCTATATATATAATTATAATTAGTTTATGAATATAGTCAGTAACTATGATGACTGTAAGTCAGAGAGGAACTTTTGTCCCTCTGGGTCTGGGACAAAAAGTCCCTCTGCCATCACTGACTGTCGCGCGTGAGGGAAAAGGAAATGGTTGAAAAAGAAAAAAAGTATGCAAACAAATATTGGGAAAATGAAGAGGGCGAACTGATAGAGTTCGGCGACTGCTTTATGCGCTGCTATGATGGCGCCGGAAAACTTCAGTTCGGAAGGTTCGTTATAAACGCAAAGACCGGGGAGAAAAGATATCATGTAAAATTCGTACTCGACAAAAAAGAGCTCGTAGAGAGCAGTGAGGGTCTCAGCTATCTTCAGCAGACACTAGAAGACTGGGAGGCAGGCAGCTATGAAGATTGAGTTTTTTATGGCAATGGTACCGCCAAGCATAACACATCAAATGAAAGGCGTCGCAGTGAAAAACGGTAAGGCGTTCATGTATAACTCAGTCGAACTGAATGCGGCCAGGATAAAACTTAAGGCGTATCTATCAAAGCATGTTCCGGAAAAGCCGCTTGAAGGTCCTGTATGGCTGGGAGTTAAGTGGTGCTTCCCAATAAAGAGTGATCATCAGGACGGGGAGTACAAGACATCGAAGCCGGATACAGATAATCTTGAAAAAATGCTCAAAGACATCATGCAGGATCTGGGATTTTTCAAAGACGACGCACAGGTGGTCTCAGAGCATGTTGAGAAGTTCTGGGCAAGGATTCCTGGAATTTATGTCATGATGTGGGAAATCGAGGAGGAGCGATTATGAGACTATACATGGCCGTAACGGCAGATAGATATGAGCTACCCATAATGGTAACTCAGAATGCAATAGATTTGGCAAGAGCTTATGGGCTTAAGGGGAATTATATATATCAATGCCTGAAGCAGGCGAGGGTAATCAAAGATGGTGTGAAGTTTGTAAAAGTGGAAATGGAGGTAGAATGATGACGAATAGAGAGAAATACATAGATGGGATTTTAGCCCTGCATAGCTGGACAGTAGTAGACGGGAAAATCGTTCGCTGCGGCAATGTGCCGTGTGAAGGGTGTTTATTTTATAACGAAGCGGCATCGTGTTCTCCATCAAAAGAACAATGGTTAAAAGAAGAATATACCGAGCCCGAAGTTGACTGGTCAAAGGTGGAGATCGACACGCCTATATTAGTACGGGATCATGAAGCCAGGAGATGGTGCGTGCGTCATTTTGCGGAATTTAAAAACGGAAACGTATATGCGTGGGAGGCTGGGTGTACAAGCTGGACTGCTGTCCAAGGAGGCATGGTTCCATGGCAACAAGCCAAGCTTGCGGAGGAAAGTGATACCGATGAAAATAAAAGATAATTCCGTCCTGCCTGTCTGTGCGGTCAGGTACGCACTTGGTAGGCACTCATACATGCCGAGTCTGGTGATAAGTGAGATAATTCACCTGATACCAAGCCTTATGGATCGTGACCTGACGTGCATGCGGAACGACATAGCGGATTACCTAACCCACGAAAATAAAGACTGCATTGAATACAAACTATTACGAACAGGAGATGCGATGAAAAAATCACGCCTGAAAAAATTAAGAGCGCTTATCCGGGAAGCGGAGCATTTACAAAGTGAGTATACTGACATGATCTGTTTCCCGAAAGAGCAGGTTGTAGATTCATACAAGGATTACTCAACCGGATTTCCCCATACCAAGTCAATATCTGGGTATGGGGATTCGGCGTATGTGGATGTCCGGCAGAAACTGTACGAGAAGCAACGGCAGATACAGGATGAGATTGCATTTTTAGAAAACTGGTTGGATAGTGTGCCTGATCCGGAGATGAGGGATATATTGCGCTTACAGTACATAAACGGGCTTACTCAGGAAGAGATCGCGGCGGAGTTGGGGTACTCGAGGTCAGCCATTGCGATGAAACTTAATCGTTTCTGGGAGCAACGGGAAAATAATTAAACATATAGAAGATATACCCTATTTGTGATATATTTGAAAGGAGAAATTATGTGTAATAACGGAGAGGTGCGTATCATGAAGCTGGAAGAAATGCAAGTATTGTTGTCAGAGGCATATGAAATTGTTGATATTCAGGACGTGCAGCACGGAACAAAAATAACTCTACAGAATGGTGCTATAGTTAATGTTTTCAACAAGGGAACATACAATGTTCAAGGAAAATGCAAAGATGAGGTTAGGGCATATATAGAAAAAAATGCTACAGATGAACAGAAAGTAACGGGGTATATTAAGAAAACTTCACGAAAAGTATTTGTTGTATATGGACATGATGAAGACGCAAGAAATGAATTAGAACTTTTGTTGATAAGATGGGGATTAGAGCCGATTATTTTAGATAAAATGCCGTCAGGAGGGCAGACGATAATAGAGAAATTGGAGACATATTCCAAAGATGTAAGGTACGGTGTTATTCTTGCGACTCCAGATGATGAGGGACATAGAAGAGGAATGCCTGATGAAAAGATGTGCAGATGTAGGCAAAATGTTGTTTTGGAAATGGGAATGTTATTGGCTAAGCTGGGAAGGGAAAATATAGCGATTTTACAGAAACACCCTGGAGAAACGGAAAGACCGTCAGATATTCAGGGGTTGGTATATATTCCGTTTGAAGAAAAAGTGAGCGAAGCTTCTCAGCAACTGGCAAGGGAGGTTGAATCTAAATTAAACATTACCATTCCTGCCTCAAAACTGTAAATTGTGACAGATGTGACAAAACAGATGTGATATACTTGTATTGGGTAAAAAAGGCAACAACGGTAATGTGTGTCACGCTTCGCAAGAGGCGTGTGAGTAGAAATTGTTAGATAACGTTCCAAGAGACTCCCGAGATGGGAGTTTTTTGGTTGAGGGGAAGTGGAGTCCGGTGGCGAGAAAAGGAAAATATAATGACTGGATCACGCCCGAGGGCTTACTGAAGATAGAAGGCTGGGCGCGAGATGGGCTAATTGATGAACAGATAGCTGAAAATATCGGAATACGGGCAGGCACATTATACGACTGGAAAAACCGGTTTTCTGATATTTCTGAGGCCCTAAAAAAGGGCAAGGAAGTGGTTGACCGCCAGGTGGAGAACGCACTGCTGAAGCGGGCACTTGGGTACACGTATGCGGAAATAACCTACGAGGCCGGCGTGGAAACGAAGCGGGTGATCAAGGAAGCCGTACCGGACACTACTGCACAGATCTTCTGGCTTAAGAACAGAAAACCGGAAATCTGGAGAGATAAACGGGAGATATCGACCGATGACAACGATCAGGTTATTGAGTTTATAAAGGCGATGAGGGATGATCAAGCTTAGCAGAAAGCAGATTGAGTATACACAAAAGGCTAATCACCGCTGGAATATTAAATCTGGCGCCGTAAGATCGGGTAAGTCGTTTGTGGATATAGCAAACGTCATTCCGGAAAGGATCATAAGCAGAAAAAACGAAAGCGGCCTTGTGGTTATTGCTGGAGTCAGCCGTGATACCATAGAGCGAAACGTGTTGCAGCCGATGCGGGAGATATACACCGCAAAGCGTGTGAGCCCGATTAACGTAAGCAAAAACACAGCTATGCTTTTCGGCCAGGAGGTCTATTGCCTGGGCGCAGAGAAGGTCAGCCAAGTGGCAAAGATACAAGGGTCCAGCATAAAGTATTGCTATGGCGATGAGATTGCAAAGTGGAACACTGAATTTTTTGAGATGTTAAAGTCCAGAATGGACAAGCCTTATAGCTGCTTTGACGGCGCGTGCAATCCGGAATATCCTACACACTGGCTTAAAGAGTTTTTAGACTCCGACGCGGACATATACCTGCAGCAATACAGGATCTTCGATAATCCATATTTGGATCCGGAATTTGTCGATAATCTTTGCCGGGAGTATGAGGGCACGATATACTATGACAGATATATTGAGGGTCTTTGGAAGCGGGCAGAGGGTGCGATATACAGAAAGTTCGCTGATGCGCCGGAGAGTTTCATGAGCTCGCCGGACAAGGATGAGATAAGTAAAGTTGTAGTCGGTGTGGACTTTGGAGGAAACAGGTCCGGGCACGCATTTGTAGCGACAGGATTCATCGGATATGATAAGGTGGCTCCGCTGATGTCACGGCGGATAATGCAGAAAGATTATAGCGAGCCCATAGACAGCAGCACACTGGATCAGATGGTGTGCGGGTTCATAAAAGCTGTGGAAGAGAAGTGCTGCCACGTTGATGAACTTTACTGGGACAGCGCGGAAACGGTCCTCGGTAACACGATCAGGAACGCCGTTGAGAGAGCTTTTCCTCACATCATCGTGAGGCCGGCAAAGAAAACGAGAATCAAGGATAGGATAGACTGTACCGTCAGGCTCATGGGCGCCGGGCGGTTTTTTATTACAGAAGACTGTGAGAGCCTAAAGACAGCGTTTCAAGAAGCCGTCTGGGACAGTAAGACAGATGAGCGACTGGATGACGGCAGCAGTGATATAGACAGTTTAGATGCGTTCGAATATACGATAGAGCGTGATATCAGGTATCTCATAGAGTGAGGATGGGCAATGT
This sequence comes from Bacillota bacterium, assembly GCA_963929955.1. GTDB lineage: Bacteria > Bacillota > Clostridia > Peptostreptococcales > Anaerovoracaceae > Lentihominibacter. The sequence continues at coordinate 13,610 of CAWVKQ010000053.1, read as the reverse complement.
TTGAGGGTATAAAAACTCTTTGGAGGACATTTAAGGCAATGTTTACAGAATCGGATATAAAAAGACTGGTCGGCGGCGACGTCGAGCTCACTAAAGATTTGGTCGATGGGATAGAGCTTTGGGACGACATGCTTAAATGTAACGCCCCATGGAATAATAGGGCTCCGTCGCTCGGAATTGAGTCGGGTATCTGCCGCGAGTTCGCGGATATATCCATAAACGAGATGGAAGTGAAGGTTGACAATGAAGAACTCAATGTTCTCTTTCAGAAGGCCATAAAAGACTTAAATAAGAACCTGCAGGACGGGCTCGCTCTCGGGTCGCTTATCATCAAGCCGATGATGGGCGGAAAAGTGGAGTACGTGACCGCGAAAGATTTTATACCGGTGAGATTCGACAATGATAAGCTTATTGACTGTGTTCTGATTGAGAGAAAAAAGCGTGGAGTCAGTAAGTACTTTTTCCGTACAGAACGCCATCAGCTCACGGATCAGGGACTTAGGATCGAGAACAGGGCGTATTATAGCACCTCCCCGGCACAGCTCGGTAGGCAAATACCGCTTGCGGACATAGAAGAGTGGGCAAGATATCCGGATGAGATCACGTATCCGGGCATGGATAAAATGGATTTTGGATTTTATAAAAATCCGCTCAAGAACCGTATAGATGGGACTGCTTGTGGCGTGTCGATCTATTCCGGCACTGCAGTCGACAGGATCCGTAAAGCGGACATTCAAGCGGCAAGGTACGACTGGGAGTATGAATCCGGTGAAAGGGCCGTCCATGTGGATGAAAGGGCACTCAAACACGACAAGAGAACCGGGAATATAAGCATGCCGAAACTCGACAAGAGGCTCTATAGAGGGCTCAATCTTGATGTAGGAAACGGTGAGCTACTTAAAGAATATTCTCCGGAGATGCGAGATGAGGCTTTCAACCGTGGTCTCGAAAGCTATCTCAGGCAGATAGAATTTATCGTCGGTCTTGCATATGGCGATCTTTCAGATGTGCAGTATGTTGACAAGACGGCCACAGAGATAAAAGTCGCAAAGCAGCGTAAGTATAACAGAGTATCGGCTATACAGGAAAATCTCAAAACATGTCTCGAGGAGCTGGTTGACGCTATAGCGTTTTACAATGCCATGTATACGACCGGATACACATTTACATGCACGTTCAGCGACTCTATCCTTACGGACGAAGATGCCGAGAGAAATCAGGATAGACAGGATGTGTCTATGGGTGTTCAGAGTCTTGCTGAGTATCGTTCAAAATGGTACGGCGAGGATCTCGAGACGGCCGCGGCAAATCTGCCAGAGCAGAACGGATCCGTGCTGGATAATTTGAACCTGAGGTAACAGATGAGCTATAAAGACAAATACGCAGACACCATAGAAGGACAGTTCTATGACCTAGAAAACAGAATCATGGCGGATATAATACGCAGGATCAAGAAGACCGGCGAAATAACCAGCACGGCAGACTGGCAGCTGAATCGTCTTCAGGCGCTGGGGTATTCGTCAGAGGAAATTGAGAGTATGATCATGAAAGCCCTCAACGCCACATGGCCGGAGATGTTCGAGCTTTACGACAAGGTCATAGACTGGGAATATGTCAGAAATAAAAAGTTGTACGAACAAATCAATGCAGAGTACACGCCGTATGATGAGAACGAACAGCTACAACAGTGGACTGAAGCCGCAAAGGCACAAACCGCGGGCACGCTGCAAAATCTCACACAGACCATGGGCGTTGTTGAACAGATCAACGGGCAGATGACTTTCCTGCCGCTGACGGAGTTTTATCAGAGAACCATTGACGCGGCGATATTGGATATTACATCCGGAGCATTCGACTATAATTCGGTTTTAAAGCGAACGGTGAATACGCTGACCCGCAGCGGGATCCGCACGATAGATTATGCAAGCGGGTATTCAAGCAGGATCGCGGTCGCGGCAAGACGTGCAGTTATGACTAGTATAACGCAGATGACAGGCCGTGTTACAGACTATAATGCCGAGAAGCTGGGGGCTGAATACTTCGAGGTTGCCTGGCACGCCAATGCGAGACCCTCACATCGTTCCTGGCAAGGTAAAGTGTGGTCAAAGGAACAACTTGTTACTGTATGTGGTTTAGGATCCGTAACAGGCTTATGCGGTGTTAACTGCTATCATGAGTATTATCCGTTTTTTCCTGGTATATCAGAGAGAAACTGGACGGATGAATGGCTTAGAGAGCAGAACACTAAAGAGGATATGCCCAGAATGTGGAGAGGCAAGGAATATACGGCATATGAGGCTACGCAGAAACAGCGTCAGATGGAGACATCCATGCGAGCACAGCGCCAGAAGGTACGCTGCCTAGAAGAGGGCGGAGCGGATCTTGAGGATATCGTTATTGCAAAAGCAAGATATCAGGGTCAGCTTCAGGAGTATAAGAGATTTTGTAATGATATGGAACTTACTCCTCAAATGGAGAGGGTCTATATCGATGGTTTGGGAAGAGTGGCACCTGGGCAAAGGGCGTACGAAAAATTTATTTTAACCAAGAAAAAAGGCGGGGAATCTTCCGGCCATATATTCTCAAGAGATTATTTTGCTTTTACAGAATCCAAAGACTTGTCTGAGGCAACTAAATATGCGAAAGAGAAGCTTAATATCGAGCATGTTTTTTATAAAAACATAGATGTTCGTACAGCGAATGACATAAACAAAGCAATAGCAGACGGGCTGAGCTACGCTCCTGAAATATCTGATAGACTTAGGTTTATTGGATCAACGCAATTACGAAACACAGAGCTTCGTAAAGAATTGACAAAGGCGTTCGATCAAGATTTGAGGGCGATGTATCCGGGGCGTAACGAAGAGTATTATAAGACATGGTCTAAAAAACTCGCAGGCAAGCTCGTCAAACCGGTTAAGTCAAATAATTTTGCCACTGCTTTTTCAACAACGCGCATGCAAGGTTACACAGCTGCAGAAAGTGTGATCAATGCATATGCAGGAATAGGCGTGAATGCAAGTTTTGGAGCCGATTATGAGCAGTTCTTGAAATTTGTCAAAGCAAATGTAGAATCTGGATTTCATCCTCAAGGCACCGGCACGGTTAAGGCTATATTCGATCATGAGGTAGGGCATCATTTAGATTACGCATTTGGATTAAGATATAATGCCGAAATAAAAAAATTGTATAATAGCCTTGATAAAAAGGCGGTGTCTGAGGGACTGTCCGAGTATGCCAATAAAAATATTGCAGAATTTATAGCGGAAGGGTATACTGAATATAAGAATAACCCACATCCGCGCGAAATCGCGGCTCAGATAGGGAGTATTATAGAACGAATTGTTAAAGAAAGGCGATCAAAATGACCAGGCAGGAATTTGAAAAGGAATTAAAAGAGCTTGATCCTGACGAGGAAGAGATGACGTGGGTTCGTGAAGCGTTGGAACTTGCAAATGAGCCTGACGCTCCGCGCTCTCCATTTACCTATGAGTCAATTCTGCAAGGCGTTCAGGAAATGCGATATTGATTATAGAGAACGTACTCGGCTGTCTTTCGGGTGCCGGGTCTTTTATATGATACCTAAGACCAGCCATAATTGACTGGTCTTTTGTTATACAAAAAATTAGCTGAGCTACAGGCGTACGAGTGTAGCGCACCGAGTCAAGAGACAGACGTAAAAAATCGTAGGTGAGAAAGGACAACATGAAAAGAGAATTTTTAGAAGGACTTAGTCTGGAAAAGGAAGTTATCGATCAGATCATGGCCGAGAACGGCAAGGATATTGAAGCTGAAAAGGCAAAGGCTGCCGCTATAGAAACTGACAGAGATAAGTACAAGGAACAGCTTGACACAGCCACAGCCGAGCTTGAAAAGTTCAGTGACGTGAAGCCGGAAGAGCTGCAGGCGACCATAGAGAAGCTGCAGCAAGACCTTAAGGCGAAAGATGAGGAGTATGCTGCCAAGGAAGCGGATCGCGTTTTCAGGGACGCCGTAAGAGATGCCATAACGGCAGCAGGCGGTAAAAACGAGAGAGCTGTAATGGCGCTGCTTGATCTTGACGCTCTTAAAGGCAGCAAGAACCAGAAGGATGATATCAAGTCGGCTCTTGAAGAAGTCAAGAAGGACAATGACTATCTCTTTAAGAGCAGTGAACCGATCGATAATCCGAGCCCAACAGGTCCAACAGGAGGTGGCGGAGCAGGAGATAGTTCTTCTGCACTCAGGGCAGCGATGGGACTGCCAGAAGAAAATGGAGGTAAATAATGGCAAACAGTATAACTTTAGCGAAAAATTATATCAACCTGCTTGATGAGGTGTACAAGAAGGCATCGCTCACGTCTGTTCTGGACAGCGATGCGTCCACCGCGAGACAGGGGGCTAACGCAAACGAGATCATGGTGCCTAAGCTTTCCATGGACGGTCTTGCAGACTATTCCAGAAATGACGGATATGTCAAGGGCGATGTAACGTTCAACTGGGAAACGGTGAAGTTTAACTATGATAGAGGCAGGCTGTTTGAGGTCGACAGTATGGATGACGAGGAAACTGTACAACTCGCTTTTGGGCGACTCGCAGCTGAATTTGTGAGAACTAAAGTGGTACCAGAGGACGACGCATTTACGTTCGCGACGCTTGCAGGAATTTCCGGAATATCTAAGGTGTCCGCGGGAGCAACGCTTGATGATGGCGCAGACGTAATGGCCGCAGTAAAGGCAGGTATCGACGCGATGGATGAGGACGAAGTTCCTGACGAGAATAGATATTTGTTCATTACGCCGACAAACCTTACGTCAATCAAGAATATGGACACGACGAAGTCAAGGGAACTGCTTGACGGATTTACTCAGATCGTAAAGGTGCCACAGAACAGATTCTATACGGCTATAGACCTGTATGACGGTGTTGATCATTCGGGTTCCGAAGGAGCAGATGAGACCATAGGCGGATACGTGAAGGCTTCTACAGGCAAGGATATCAATTTCATGATCGTCCACAAGCCAGCTGTGCTTAAGTACTGGAAGCATACTGCATCTGATATAATCACGCCTGAAGCAAATCAGAGATCTGATGGCTACATCCAGAAGTATAGGAAGTACGGCCTGGTAGATGCTTACGAAAATAAACTTGCGGGTATATATCTGCACCATAAGGCATAGGAGGTGTGAACATGGGAAGAGTTGTTGGATTAACATTCGAAGAGACTGTTGCCTCAGCCGTTACGATGCCAGATCCAGAAGGTACTGAGAATAAGGATCCAGAAATTACCGTGGGTAAGGATCCAGAAAACGGCAAAGAAGAGTCTGGTGAGACGCCGGGCGATCCAGAAGGTACTGAGAATAAGGCGGCAAAGCCCAAGGGCACAGCGAAGAAAGGGTGAGAGAAATGGTCTATGCCGATTACAAGTATTATACTGACGTGTTCGGCGGCGATTTGATCCCTGAAGCTGATTTTAACAGGTCTGTCATGACGGCAGGCCTGTATATAGATCAGTTTACATATGGGAACATAACCGATGATAACAAGGGAGACATCAAGGGTCTTCAGGACTGCGCTTGTGATATGGCCGAAAGCGTATATAAGATGCTCTATTCTTCAAGTGGGGTGAATAGTAACGGTGAGAAGAAATCAGAGACGATTGACGGCTATTCCGTGTCTTACGTGACATCGCAGAAAGACGGTGAAGATATCAGGGCGGCGTTGTCAAGGAATCTGTACGCTATTGCCACATTGTACCTGTCCGGGAGCGGACTGTTATTTGCGGGGGTGAACGACTGCTGTGATTACCAATGCGGATGTGACTGTTTACAGAAAAGTTTATGATCCTAAAACGCGGCTTGATAGCTGGGAACGGGAATATGTGCCGGAAGCATGGTGGTTTAAAAGTGAGCAATCATCTGTGGATGCAGACGGTATGCACAGAGCGGATACAGTGACCATACGGATACCTGATCTGTCAGTGAAGGTGGCCAAGGAAGATATGATCGTAAAAGGCAAGTGCGAGCTTGACATTACCACTCCGAAAGACCTTGAGGGGCTTGAGTATTGCAAAGTAATGTCTGCCAATTACAACGACTTCGGCAACACGCCGCATATCAGGATTGGAGGACAGTAATGGCGGGTAAGAAAAAATTTGTGATAGAAACTCCGCGCGGAGCAGTCTATACTACGACCGGAAAAAACGGAAAAGTAACGGCATATCTTGAATGGGTACCTGGGTTTGGCCCTAAGAAGGCAAATGAATTTACCAAGGCGCAGGAGTTTGTCGACTCTGAGTGCTTTCGCTATATGAATCCGCTTACCCCGCGCCGTACAGGCGTAATGATTAAATCCGCCACGCTCGGTACCGTTATAGGTAGTGGTCAGATAGAATATCTGGCGCCATATGCCAGAAGACAGTATTACGAACATAAAACTAAGAAGAAATGGTTTGAGACGATGAAAGCCGGCCACAAGGAAACTATAAGAAAGGGGGCAGCAAAATTTGTCGCAGGAAACAAATAAGCCAATAATCGGCAGTATAAGAGATTTCATACTGACCTGTCCTTTTCTTGAGGACTGGCGGGTAAATATCGATTACCTGAATATCCCGATGTCCTACAGCATAGATCCGCTGCCTGCTGATCCGATCGTAAGAAAATATATGGACGGCGGGGCGGTGAAGCAGTTTTTGTTCGCCTTCACGAGCAAGGAAGCCTTTGACGGCGATGCTAGGACGGGGATAGAAAACAGCGGCTTCTATCAGGTTTTCGGGGAATGGATAGAAGAGCAGAACAACAAGAGAAATCTGCCAAAACTGGAGAGCCCTAAACAAAGACCTGTATCCATAGAAGTCGCACAGTGTGGATATTTGTACGACGCGGAATCAGACATGGGGCAGTACCAGATACAGTGCAGATTAGTATATGAACAGGAGGTTTAAAATGCCAGGAACTGAACAGAGACTTATACAGAGAGCCGACAGAGTGGCGTTTATGGATACGGACACCACTGGCAGTACTCCGGCGTTTACAAGGATGACCGGATTTACCACGATGACCGGATCTAAAGAGCCGAAAGAGTACTCAAGGCAGTATGTCGATGAGAGTACGGAAAGATCCGACGTTGTCGGCTATGCTCCGGGGGTTGAGTATTCTTTTGATAGGCACACCAACAATCCGGTACATGAAAAGATTGCGGAAATATCCGATAAGGAGAAGGTCGGATCAGATACGCATGTAGACATAGTGACCGTGGATCTCTTTACGGAAGATGATGAGGGCAGGTGCAAGGCGATAAAAAGAACGTATGCCGTTATCCCGGATAGTGACGGAGATGGAACGGATGCCCTGATCTATAGCGGAAACTTCAAGGCAGTATCGCAGATCGAGGAAGGCTATGCGACATCTGATGATGAATGGCAGACCGCTACGTATACCAAAGGAGAGATACCACAGTCGTAAGAAATAGAAAGGAGAGCCTATGAGCCAAGTAATAATAAACGATGTAGAACTTGATATCGATATGGAAGATGCAGATTTCCAGGCAAGGTATGAAGCTGCATTTGAAAAAATGGCAAAGACGGAGAAAGAGCTGCAGAAAGCAGGTAAAGCGTCTGAGATTACGAGAGGATACTGTGATATGTTTTACGCTCTCTTTGATGATATCTTCGGAGCCGGAACGGGGGAGAAGCTCTTTAAAGGCAAAAGGAATATATCTATCATAAATGACACCTATGATCAGTTCATCTCTGCTTGCAGTCAGCAGGCAAAGGAAGCGCAGAACCGCATGAAGAAAATGGCGAGCAAGTATGCGCCAAACAAAGGCAGGAGATAGAGATGAATCTGTTTTATGAAGATTTTCCTGCGAACATCAAGGTAAGAGATCAGGAATACGAGATCATTACAGACTTTCGTGAATGGATCCGCTTTTGTGACATGGTCAAGAGTTCGATACCGATAGGCCTGAAAGCAAGCTATACACTGGATATGTTTAAAGGCGAGGTGATGTTTTCAGATGAACTGCCGCTTAACGATGTCTGGGATAGCTTCGTGCGATTCCTGAACATGCAGAGAAATGACATCGAAAGCGGCGATGACAAGCGGGATCACAGGGTTCTGTTTTCATACGAATATGATGGGCCATATATACTCGCTGCCTTCATGCATGATTATGGTATCGATCTTACAGAGATAGATTACATGCACTGGTGGAAGTTTCGTATGTTATTCGACGGATTATCCGAAAAGAACGAGATAAAACAGAGGATACACTACAGGGGCATTAATCTGAGCAGTATAAAAGACAAGGAAGAGCGGAAGCGGATTCGCAGAATCCAGAACAGCATAAGGCTGCCGCAGGAAGTCGTTTCAGATGGAGACATAGCAAATGCATTCGTTTGACATTAAAAAGCCGCCGCTTGAAAGGAAGTGGTACACATGTCCTTACTGCGGCAAGAAGTTGGTGATTTATGATAACACCGCCAGGAGCAGCGGTGTTTTTATCATTTGTAAAAGTTGTAAAAGAGAAGTAGAGATAAAGATATAAGCACCAAGTGAGCCTGTGAGCCGTGCTGATCGAAAGGGAGTGATCGGCATGGCAGCAGATGGCCATCTGAATTTTGATACCAAGATAGATGAGAGCGGATTTAACAGCGGAGTAAGCAGACTGGGCAGTGTAGCAAAGACTGGCCTTGGCGTTCTGGGTACTGCAGTTGGAGCTGTAACGACGGCTATGGGCGCTGGTATAGCTGCTGGCATAAAGTACAACGCCAACATTGAGCAGTATACCACGTCTTTTGAAGTTATGACCGGATCTGCTGAAAAGGCAGCACAGATCATGGAAGAGCTGCAGAAAATTGGTGCAGAGACACCGTTTGAAACGGAAACTATAGCCGAAACCACGCAGCTTCTTATGAATTACGGCTTTACGGCAGACGAGGCCATCGAAAAGATGCGTATGCTTGGCGATATATCCCAGGGATCCGCGGATAAGATGAATCGTATAGCTATGGCGTATGGGCAGATGAGCTCCGCGGGAAAAGTCCAGCTTGAAGACGTAAAGCAAATGATCGAAGCGGGATTTAATCCACTTCAGGAGATATCTGAAAGCACTGGCGAGTCTATGGAAAGCCTGTATGACCGCATCAGCAAGGGCACGTTGTCGGTAGATGAGATAACGGCATCAATGCAGCGTGCAACCGCAGAGGGCGGAAAGTACTACCAGTCCATGGAGAAGCAGTCCCAGACTATAAACGGTCTGATATCTACACTTAAGGACAACGCGATGCAGCTTCTCGGAGATGTGGTTGAACCGATCTCTGACAGTATGAGAGAGACTCTTTTGCCGGCTGCTATAGATGCTGTCGAGGGAATGCAAAAGGCTTTCAAAGAAGACGGTGTAGACGGACTCATCGAGGCAGGAACCGAAGTTATAAGCAATTTTTTCCTCGGTGTCGCTGAAGGGGCGCCTCAGGTTATAGAAACAGCGCTTCAAATTTTAGGCAGCCTCGTAAATGCGCTTGTTGAAAATGCGCCACAACTTGCATCATCTGCAGCGTCCATAATAATGGCTTTTGCACAGGGAATAACGCAGATGCTTCCGAGCCTTTTGACGCTTGGTATGCAGCTCATAGTTTCCTTGGCACAGGGGATTGCACAGCAAATACCGCAGTTGATACCGGTAGCTTTACGGGCAGTATTGCAACTTGCACAAGGGATATCGTCGAATCTACCTAAAATAATTGAGTCTGGTATTAACCTGCTGGTGAAGCTTATCGAAGGTATCGTAAGCGCTTTGCCTCAGCTTATCGCGTATGCACCTCAAATCATATTGGCGTTGCTTAAAGGTATCATAGGTTCGGTAGGGCAGTTGCTTACGGCGGGACCTAAGATTCTGGTAGCTGTCGGAAAGGGGATAATAAACGCACTTGGCACCATCTGGAGCTATGCGAAGCAAATTCCGGGAAAAATCAGGGACGCTATCCTAGACACAAATTGGGGTAGTATAGGCCGCAGTATCATCAGCGGTATCGCAAATGGGCTTGTCGGAGCGGCCGGGAGAATTGTGGATGCAGCGAAGAGTGCGGCAAAAAAAGCACTAAATGCAGCGAAGGATTTTCTGGGGATAAACTCCCCGTCAAAAGTCTTTAGAGATCAGGTCGGCAGATTCATGGCAGAAGGTCTTGGCGTGGGCTTTGAAAAGTATATGCCGACAGATGACATGATCAAGGACCTTGATCGCAACGTGAACAGGATAAACGCAAGTATTCATCCTGAATTCCCAGAACCGGCTCATAGAGGCGGCAATGTCGATCAAAGCAGGCAGGTGACAGTGAACCAGACGGTGAACATCAATCAGCCGGTAGAGACCCCGGCAGAGACGGCAAGGGCTATAAAGAAAACAGCCACATACGGGCTTGCCGGAGCGTGAGGTGAGTAATGGATTCTACAGTAAGAGTGGTCGCCACGAGAAGCGACGGGGAAATTTTTTCATACAGTAATGCGGATTGGGGAGTCACGGAGCTTTCGGGTATAGACTTCCCTCCAATCGAGATATTTACAGAAGACCGAGGCTTCGGCAACGGGTCGATCGTTACGGGCAAACGTAAAGGGGGTCGCGAGATCGAGATTATTGCGGAAAATAAAAACACGGCAAATAACGATATCGAGAGGCTTGCTGCTTTACCTTTCCATAACTCCAATTATACGTACGACCTTGAGTTTATGTATATGGGGCAAACGAAAATAGCAAAGAACTGCGAACTGCAGGACGCGTCTTGTCCTGCCAAAAATGTGTTTGAGCCGCTTGAGCTTACGGTCGAGTTCCTTGCCCCCGACGCCGATTTGTATGCAGACAGTGAAACCCAGACGCATTTTGTTGGCATTACTCCACTGTGGCATGTGACAAGAGCCTATGCCCCCGGAGGAGGGAAGCTTGCATTTGGGGTGATTCAGAGGTCGATCTTAAAGTCTGTCCGATATCTTGGCTCGGAACCTGCACCGATTGTAGCAACTGTAACGGCTACAGGCGCGGTGGATGGTGTTGTTGTGAGGACTAATGCTGTGACGGTGACTATTAATGTGGAACTCGTGGAAGGAGATGTGCTCATTGTCGATGCGGCCGCCAAAGAGGTAACGCTTAACGACAGCAGGGTGTCTGAGAGCTTGTACAATTACGTAGACGTACCGAGCCTTTTGTTACAGTACGGAGATAATGAGGTGCAGATTTCTGCAGTTGATGAGGACAACCTTGCTTTTGACGCCAAACTCGAGTACACGGGCAGATACGGAGGGCTTTAATGATTTTGGGATTCGATAAATACGGCACAGCACTTGGGACGATAGATTTCATTGAACTTCAATGGAACCGCAAATACCAGGAATGCGGGTCATTCGTTCTGTATATCGCCGTAGATGACTATAATGCGGAAGTGAAATACGTACAGTACAGCGATCGGCCGGAGACAGGAATGATTCAAAAGATTGAATACGAAGAAAAGGTGGGCGGTAGATTCGTAACGCTGTCCGGATTTTTTGTGGATAAAATTTTGGATGGTGGAGCGTATTATGCGGCATATAACTTTGAGGGAAGCGCCGCGGTGGGTCAAGAGATAAAGGGATATATGTTTGCAGCCTTAAACCTAAATGCAGCAGGCAGCCTTGACACGGGAGTTACAGATACAGGAAAGAGAGTCGTGAATAATTTAGCTGTTGATCCCGATAGCACATATCCTGAAAAATTAAATAACACTGTCGAAATGGGTGAGCCATTAGGACAGTCCCTGTATAGTATATTGTCTGATGATAATAGGAGCTATACTTGCAAACCTATATATCATCAGGATGAAACAAAGCCCCTGTTGGGGTTAAATATGAAGTTCTGGAAGGGTCGTGATCTTAGGGACTCTGTAAGATTCTCCGGCTCGCTTAATAATGTAGGTAACATAAAATATACGTATGACGAGAGTGCGGAATATGCCAGGTATCAAGTGCTTTTGGCGCTGCCAGATGACACGGATGCCACTCAGTGGGCAGGGAATTATGGGACAGTAATAGGAATGATAGTTGACGGTACATTAAAATATTATCTTCAAACATATTACGAAGAAGAAAACAACAAGCCTAAAGATATGGGGAAATGCATGCCGGAAAAGGTGTATGTTGCACAAGTTGATGGCATTGACCTTGTGCCAAGCAATGAGCAGGAGATCGTAGGGAAAATGCAGAAAGCAGCCCAGTTGGATATGTTGAATAATTATAAGGTAGAAAGCATAGAGGTTGACGTATTGCAGCACAGATTTATCTATAGCCAAGATTACGATCTAGGCGACATATGTACCGTTTCCATTGATGACATCAGACAAATGTATACGGCGCGGATCATCGAAATAAATGAGGTTTACGCCAGCAACAAGCTGGACGTGACGGTTATAATGGGAACGCCGCAGAAACAGAAATGGAGGGCGATGTAATGGCAGAGATAAGTTACCCATTCGAATCGCAGAACACCGGAACGGCGACTGAGCCGGTCTACGACAGGGCGATAACGGCAGAAAACGAACGCGAGTTCAATAAATTGAGGTATGTGAACGGAGTCTTTCAGAGTCCGGCCAATGCGCTGCAGGTTACTGCGGCAGGAGGATTGAAATCTTCTGTGGCTCCAGGAGGCGCACACCTTGAAGGCACGATGTATTATCTGGATGCAGCAATGCAATTTACCCATGCTGCAGCGAATGCGTCATATGATCGTATAGACAGAATTGTATTGCGATTCGATACGGCCATGGACGTGCGAGGGACACATCTGTACAAATTGCAGGGGACCCCAGGTTCAAGTCCGCAGCCACCGGCGATAACACAACAGGCAAACTATTATGAAATAGTGCTCGCGGACGTGAGGATAAAGAAAGGTGCAACAGAGATAACAAACGCTGATATTACCGACCAGAGGATGAATAGTGAGCTTTGTGGATTGGTAGTTCCGGCCATACCGATACCGCTCGACCTTACGGATATTTATAACCAGTATCAGTCAAGCCTTAATCAGTATATGCAGGTCGTGGAGGAGGCGCTGGATGAAACACTTGCCGGCAATCTGCAGAATCAAATAAATAATAAAGCGGACAAGATCCATAAGCATGCCGCAGGCGATATTACATCCGGGACACTTCCCGTTGTGCGAGGTGGTACCGGAGTAACGACAGTGGCGGCTCTTAAGACGTTGGTGGGATCAGATATATCTCAGACCACCATAAATATGTTTGACGATGCCGGATACCCGATAGATTAAGGAGGCAGCGCATGATACGAGGAACGACACCAACCATATCCGTTACAGTAAAAAGGCTGTCCGACATACAGATTGCCGAAGCATATTTTACATTGAAGCAGGCGGGCACAGTGGTGGAGAAACAACTGCCCGACCTAAAGATTTCGGGAGATGTGTTACAGACCACGCTGACCCAAGAAGAAACACTGAGATTCATTACCGGAAGAAGCGTGGACATGCAGCTGCGGGTATTGTCAAAAGGCAGTACCGCATATGCCAGTAATATCGTGAGCGTGCCGATCGGCAGGATACTGAAAGATGGGGTGATAGGCGATGGTTGAGCTTAAGATAGAGGATATAAC
>CAWVKQ010000052.1:0-25157 GCA_963929955.1 Bacillota bacterium | reverse complement strand
GCATACAGCGTAACTTCAGAAGGGAGCAGCGGCAATATAACAGAGGAGGGGGCATCAGCCTGCTTCATAAACACACTGGATCCGGGGGATCCGGGAAGCCTTACAGTAACAAAAGAGGTAAGAAATGCTGACGGTTCTGCTGTGACGGAGGAGCAGGCTGATCAGGAGTTTACATTCAGAGTCACATTTAATGACGGAGGCACGTATACATACAGGACAGACGATGGGAAAGAGCAGAGCCTCGAAAGCGGAGACACTGTAAATTTAAAACACGGGCAGAAAGCAGTATTCTCTGATATACCGTCCGGTGTCGGGTATGAGGTGGAGGAGTTTGACCGGGAAGACGACAGCTATTATCCGGAAGCCGGCAGGATCAGCGGAAATATTTTAGAAGCAGGGAGCAGCGCTGATTTTGTAAACATCTGCAGAGCCGATACCGCAGACGATACGGGGAGCCTTGTTATCACCAAGGAAATAGTAAATGGAGACGGAAGCGATGTGACCCAGGAACAGAAAGAAAAGGAGTTTACGTTCAGTATCGCATTTTCGGAAAAAGGGGAATATACATACAGGACAGACGGCGGAGAAGAGCATAATATCCAAAGCGGCGACAGCATTACTTTAAAGCATGGACAGAAGGCAGTGTTTGAAGAGCTTGCTGATGGACTTGGCTATACTGTTACGGAAACGGGAACAGGAGGATACGTACCGGAGATTGATGAATTATCGGGAAATATATCAGGAGGGGCAGAGACAGAGCTTTACTTCAAAAATCATTATCTGAAAGGAAGCGATGATAAAGCAGGCAGGATAAAAATCACTAAAATCATAGCAGGGGGATATCCTGAAGAAGAATCGAACAGGGAATTCGATTTTATTATCAGCATAGACGGAAACGAGACCGGATTCACATTAAAGCCGGGAGAGACAAAGGAATTTGAAGCGCCTGTTGGAAGCAGCTATGAGGTGACGGAAGATAATTATTTCGATGAGGGATATGCTCAGAGCATGGCAAACGGATCAGGGTATGTGACAAATGATCCTGAACCTGTGACAGTATCCGCTGCCAATACATATATGGGGAATCCCGATACGATCATAAACGGAGAAAAGAGCTGGAACTTAAATGGCAAAGACGTTGAAATCCCTGAGTCCGTCACTGTAAGGCTCAAGGACGGTAAGTACACTGTAGCAGAAACAGAGGTTACGCCTGACAGTGAAGGAAAATGGACATATTCATTCACAGCGCCTAAGTATGATGCTGGCGGAGAAGAGATAGCCTATACTATAGAGGAGGTGCCTGTTGAAGGATTCACTGCCGCATACAGCGGATACGACATAATCAATACATACACAGAAGGTGATACTCCGGAAATCGATCCCGGCGACAGGCCTGAAGATACAGAGGATCCGGACGATGAGGAAACAGAACTGTCCGGCGGAAGCGGAGCAAAGACAGGCGATGAAAGCAACATTGGATTCTGGCTTGCATTCATGGGTCTGAGTCTTGCCGGAATCGGAGTTGCTCTTCTGGGAATGAAGCTGGAAGATCTGAAAAAGCGTTTTAAATAACAGGGGAATAAGCAGAGAGGGCTTGCATTCGGCGAGCTCTCTTTTTGTCGAAATTTGTCGAATGAAATGTCTTGTAAAATATTTCCATATGATGTATCATGAACTCACAAGAAAAAAATGGTAAATAAAGAAATAAATGGAGTAGAAGAGAGGAGATGATAAAAATGAAGGAGAGGGAAGAGATGCTATGATAAAGGATTATTCCGTGTACAGATTGTCCGGAAGAGAGAAGATGCTTTTTTACGGGGTGGGATACGCATGCATATCCACGGCAGCGTATCTGTTTTATCACAGCGTGGCCGTGTCGCTGGTATTGGGATTGTCAGCGGGTATTTTCAAAGGATATGTTGAAAAGCGCATGGCGGAAAAGCGCATGGAAAAACTTGAGGCCCAGTTCAGGGATATGCTGTATTCACTGTCAGCTTCCGTGGCCGCGGGAAGGCAGATGGACGAAGCTCTCATTGAGGCTGAGGAAAATCTGTCTGTAATTTACGGGGCAGGGGAGCCGATAATGAGGGAACTGAGATATATGAGGATAAACATAGTTGAGAACAAGGAAAGCGATAAGCCTTTGCTTACTGATTTTGCCTTTAGAAGTAAAAGCGAGGATATAAACAATTTTGTGCAGGTTTACATTCTGGCCTGCAGGAATACAGGCGGGGATCTTGAAAAAGTAATAGAGCATACCTCGGAAATAATAACGGACAAGATGAACATAGAGAGGGAGATCAGGGTGATCACAGCCCAGAAAAAAGCTGAGGGAAGGATAATAGCAGCCATGCCTCCGGCTCTTCTGCTGATGATGAACCTGTTCTCCTACTCGTACATAGCGCCTCTTTACGAGACAGTAACGGGAAACATTATAATGACAGGGGCTCTCGCAGCCATGATATACGGGATAATACTTATGGAGAAGCTTTCCGATATAGATATATGAGAGGAAAACCGGAGATGGACAGGCAGGAAACGGCTCGAAAAACAAAGAAAAGGCTTGTTGCGATATTTGCGGCAGGCATGATGCTCATGGCGGCTGATATGTTCATGGCCTCTCAGAGAAGCGGAGCCGGACTTGTAAGGGAGGAAGGGGGCCTTTACATGCTGCGGCCGGAGGCGGGAGAAAGCCGGGAGTATATGTCCTTCATAGCCGAGATAAAGGGAGGAGGATACAGCTTCGATAAGAATGTGGATGTTGCCCTTGACCCTTATGAAGAGGAGGCCGCCGGCAGCGGGAAAGAACAGGAGAAGGAAGCCCCGTCTCCGCGGGAAGAAGCGGAAATGCAGCTGAGATCGGTAACAGGGGCTTTTAATGATGATGTTACAGCGAAAAAAGTCCAGCTTCCGGAAAAGCTGGAAAACGGCGCGAAAGTAACATGGTCTGTCGAAAGAAAAAGCAATGCTGTCGTCATAGGGATAGGGACAGTGCTCCTTATGGCAGCGGTGTATAAGACGAGGTTTTCAGCTGAGGAAAAGAGAAAAAGAGAGGAAACGGAATCGATAATACGCCAGCTCCCTGAGTTCGTGAACAGGCTTGTCCTTCTTCTGAACGCGGGTCTTGTGCTGAGCAGCGCCTTTGAGAAAGCAGCCTGTGAAACAAAGACAGGCCCGGGGAAAAAAGAAGATCATTTTTACGGGAGAATGAAGGAGATCTGCATATCATCGAAGACAGCCAACGGATCCATAAACGGAGAATTCAGGCGTTTTGCGAAAGAGAGCGGCGTAAAGGAGCTGATGAGGATATCGAACATATTGAGCGACAATATGAGCAAGGGCGTAGACCTTACCGAAAAGCTCACAAGAGAAAGCGAACTTTTGTGGATCGGCAGGAAGAAAAACTGCGAGGAAAAAGGAAGGCTGGCAGAGACAAAGCTTACCCTTCCCCTCATGGTATTTCTCATGGTCCTCATGGTGGTAACAGTGGCTCCTGCGCTCATGGAGCTGTAAAAGAAAGGGAGAAACGGGATGAAGGAGATAAGGATAAAGGGAATGGACCCAAAGAGCAAAAAGGGGATGGAGCTGGTGCAGGTGGCCATACTGGTAGCTCTGGCAGTAGCTCTGGGACTCATATTCAAAACTGAAATAACGGCGTTCGTGAACGATACATTTGACGGATTGCAGGGATTCAACTGAGGCAAGATACCATGAAGGTACAGATAAGGTATCGGCTCAGAGAAAGACGGGGGAGCTATACGGCGGAAGCCGCTCTGGTAATGCCTCTGATAATAACGGGGATAATAACCGTTGTGCTGATAATAATGTTTTTCTTCAGCAGCGCTGAGCAGCAGAGCAGATTTCATATGGAGCTGAGAAAGGAAGCGGCTTTGGCGGCGGGAAAGACTTCTTACGCACACGACAGCGGATATGAGGGGAGAGTTTACAGCGAGAGCTTTATGAACGGAGCAAGAGCCTGGGGAATATCCGGGACAGCCATGATACACAGAGGCATACTTAAGGAAAAGGCGAGGCAGGAGACAGAAGGCAGCAGCTACGGAAACGACGGGCCGGGTTATGTGAGGTTCGTGGAGCTGGCAGGCGGTGATGGCGTAAATGAACGGTAAAAGAGGAAGCAGCGCGGTATTCCTTACAATGATATTCCCGGCTCTTGTGATAATAGCGCTGGCTCTCATATACGGAGCGAGGGAGGCGATCCTTGAGAGCAAGGCTGACGGAGTGATCGGCCTTGCGGGAGATTCAGTGCTTTCGGAATTCGACAATCATATACAAAAGGAATACGGTCTGTTCATGATGAAGGGCGATGACAGGTATCTCACAGAAAAGCTCAGGGATTATGTTCTCTGCTCATTTGACAAAGAAGAGCGAAAAAAGATCCAAAAGCTGAGAGCCTCCGGAAAAAGGTTCGCAGCCTCGAATACGGAAGAAATAAGGGGCCAGATAAAAGAGTACATGAAATACGCCATGGCGCAGGGCTTGTTTGAAGAAGAGGAAAAAGAGGCTCTGTCTGAGCAAAGGCCGGCAAGGACACTGCGCCACGGCCCTACGAAAGTTTCTCTGCCGTCAGGAGCCGTCCCTGAGAAGGATCTGGCAGCAAGGGCAAAGGCGGCGGCGGAAAACGCTGCATCACTGAACCGGGCGTTTCAGAAGGGGACTGACAGCTATATCATAAACAGATATATACTGAGTCATTTCAGCACCAGGGTATCAGATGTAAATGAAAAAAGCTTTTTCAGGAGCGAAGCTGAATATATACTGAGCGGTGAATATTCGGATGAGGATAATGAGAAAAAGGCGGAGAGGATCATAAAGGCCATGAGGACGCCGCTTAATCTGGCTCATATATATGCTGACGCGGATAAACGGAATCTGGTCATCACAGCAGCCCAGCTCATAACGCCCGGAGGAGCGGCGGCAGCCACACAGCTTGCTCTTGCCTCGGCCTGGGCTTACGCCGAAGCGGACAATGACGTTCGGCTCCTCCTTGGCGGCAGAAAGGTGCCTTTGATAAAAGACAGCTCCACATGGGCCGTTGAGCTGGATTCCGTCATAGACAAGATAACGGGTAAGACCGTTTATCCTGAGGAGGAGAGAGGGTACGGCTATGAGGGATATATGCAGATGATGCTCTTCCTCATGGACGATGAGCTTAAAACCGCGAGGATACTGGATCTTATCCAGATAAATATGAGGAAGAATCATTACGGAGATTTTCTCATACAGGAGTATGTGACAGGCATACATATAGAAGCTGAGGTGAATGGCCGTGATTTTGGGTATGAAAAGAAGTACTAAAGGGTTTTACACAGTTGAAGCGGTCATATTCCTCCCTCTCGTGATACTGGCGATACTGTCTCTCGGATATTTCATAAAGGCTGAGAGCATATGGGAAAACTGCATTCACGGAGCTGTTGACGAAAGCGGAAGGGCGGCTGCGAGAGCTTACGGAAAACCTGTCAGCCTCATAGGTCCGCGTATAGAGGAGAGGATGATATCTGAAAATCCGCAGCTTGATCAGGGGAAGGCGCTCTACAGAGGCAGCGGCGGAACAGAGGGAGTGGCGCGCTACAGAATCACAGGTGATGTGAAAATGGATCTGCCCCTCGGATTCGGACGTGAATTTGCTTTTGAGACGGATATAAAGTACAGAGGGTTTATCGGCAGAAAAGACAGAGCCTCGCCTGCGGGAGCCGCGGAGCTTGAAAGCTACGAGGCAGAGGATCCGGTCTGGATATTTCCGCAGTCCGGCAGGCGGTATCACAGCGAGACATGCACATACGTAAAGGCATCGGTCACTATGGAGATACTGACATCCGGACTTAAGAGAAAATATTCCTCCTGCGGTCTGTGCCATTCGGAGGAAATGCCGTCAGGATCGGTGGTCTACTGCTTCGCGGGGGAGGATACGGCTTATCACAGAGGGACATGCAGGTCAATAGACAGGCGCACCGCTGTGACAGACAGAAGCGAGGCAGTGAAAAAGGGATATACCCCATGCGCAAAATGCGGAGGAGGGTAGCTCCGGCGCAGTGAAAGGAGATGTGAATGTGGGAACATGGAAGGTTTGAAGCCTCCGCCGAAAAAGGAGCTGTAAAGGAATTTGAAAAGATAATGCTTTCATCGGGACGATGCAGGATGTTCATGCCCATGGCTTTCATGAGCGAGGGTGATGAAGAGAAGCTGTATTTCTTTTGCAGCGGGTTCGCTCCTCTTTCAAGCTACAGGATAGAGAGGACCGATGACGCGCTGTTCCTGCTGGAAAGAACGGCCGTGATCCTCAAACGGTCGGTGGAATACATGATAATGCCGTCAAATATAACCATCAGCACTGATACTGTGTTTTACAGCAAGGAAAATGAGGATGTCAGGGTAGCATATATCCCTCTCAGAGAAGATGAGAGGGATCTGCGAAGGAATATGGTGAGATTCACAGGACAGCTCATGGCAGACATAAGAGACGGCCACAGGCAGTACCTGCGCGAACTGGCAGGATATATTTACTGCAGCAATTACAGCATGAAGGATCTCATAAACAGGATAGCGCTGCTCAGACGGCAGCTCAGGCGCGCGGAGCAGGTGAAACGGTCAGAATGTTACAGATGAACTTATGTATTGGCATACTTCCCCGGCTGTGCGTTTTAATGCTTCTCTGCATTCATAACGTATTTGGGAAATAGGCTTTGACGGATCAAAGGGTCCGGTTTCAAATACGGCTGCTATTCCGTAGTCGGAAAGGTTTTTAAGATTTTTATCGCATTTTCCGGTGATGATTATCACAGGAACACCTTTTTCCATTGACATGGAGCTTATACCTGTCAACAGCTTGCCGCCGAGACTCTGATGGTCAAATCTGCCCTCGCCGGTTATGACGACGGCACAATTATCAAGAAGCTCTTTGAATGAAACCTGATTTAGAATTGTTTTTGCTCCGCTTTGCAGTCGCGCTCCCATAAAAGCGCAAATGCCGGCGCCTGCAGCACCTGCTGCGCCGCCGCCCTTGAGCCGGCTTACATCTGTGTTCAAGCATTTTTTAATAGTCTCTGAAAAAGCAAAAAGCTGATGATCCAGAAATTTGACTTCTTCGGGACCGGCGCCCTTCTGCGGGGAAAAGACGAAGGCAGCGCCGTTTCTTCCGTACATTTTGCTGTCGGTATCACACATGCCGATAATTTCAATGCCCTTAAGGAGAGTTTTGACAGAGGATATATCGATGCTCCTCACATCGGCCAGCGTGTTTCCCGTCGGAACAAATACCCGGCCGTCAGCATCCTTGAATTCGGCCCCAAGAGAAGCGGCGATACCGGCTCCTCCGTCGTTTGTACAGCTTCCGCCAAGTCCAAGGATTATTTTTTTACATCCGCGTCCAACGGCATCTTTTATAAGAGCTCCTACACCGTATGTCGTAGATCTTAGGGGGTCTTTCTCATCGGCGTTCAGTGAATATCCTGCGGCTGATGCCAGCTCTATTACTGCAGTGCGATCATATACAGCGTACAGTGCGTTTATTTTACGCATAAAAGCATCTGTTGTCTTCACGGAAACAATATCCGCATTTTTTATACGGGCAAAACACTCGACGGTCCCTTCGCCTCCATCGGCAACAGGAATCGTAACGATGAGATCTTCTCTGAAGTGTTTAAGCAGCTCATGCTTTATTATTTGGCAAACCTCGAGAGAAGACATGGTACCTTTGAATGAATCGGGAATTACGATTATTTTTTTCATAAAAACATCCTCAACGCATAAAGTGCTGTATATCAGTTATCGACTGTACAATATTATATAATGCGGACGTCGTATTATCTATAATAATATTTTTAATAATATTTCCTGCTGCCCGGAGGCAACAGTGCAAATTTGCTGAAAAATAGCTTGAATTATCTGAAAAATATGCTAAAATAGAACTGTAAAAATCGGATGACAGGGTTGATGAAAGCTCGAGAGACCTCTGCGAAAAGAGGCGCCGAAGCGGCAAAACCGGAGAAAAGGCAGTTCTCCGGCGGAAACTGTCAGGCAAAAGGAGGGCTTTTGGACCGTACCTTTGGAGAGACCGCCCCGGGGCGGCGCCTACGTGGATATAACCAACTGGCAACAGGGACAGAGGAATATGCTGTGGCAGCGGCATATTCTTTTTTTAGGAAATTCAGCCTCTGACGCCGCAGCTGAGCCTGAGAACAGAGTTATTGCAGGTATATGTTGTCCGGTTCCAACTGCTGAGTAGAGAAAGGGATATCAAGACCCGCAAAAAGCAAGGAGGAAAACGTTATGAAAATGTTACTGGTGGGAGCAGGAGCTGTAGGTGAATCGATATTGAGGATCCTCCAGGCGAGAGATCCGGAAAGCAAATGGCTGGAAAAGGTCGTAGTGGGAGATTATGATCTTGACAGAGCAAAGGAGGTATGCGATCATCTTAAAGATGACAGCAGGTATAAACCGTATCAGCTCAATGCCAAGAATGTTGACGAGATAGTGAAGGCCATAGAGGACAACGGATGCGATTTTGTAATGGATGCCGCGGCGCCTTTCGTATCCAACAATATATTCGATGCAGCTTACGAGGCAGGGGCAAATTACGCCAGCATGGGAACGTGGACGGTGCCGTACGATCCGCCTGTATACGGCATAGGCATCGAGAACAGCTACAGCGAATATATGGCGGATTACAATTTCAAGCGTCACGAGGACTGGAAGAAAAAGGGCAATATGGCATGCATATGCCTCGGCATAGATCCCGGAGTGGTGGATGTTTTCGCCAGGTTCGCTGCGGAATATCTCTTTGATCAGATAAAGGAGATACATGTAAAGGACGGAGGAAATCTTGAGATACCAAGCGCGGGCGAGGATGATATAACCTTTGGATTCAACGTGTGGACTGTGCTGGATGAATGTGTGAACCCGAACGTTGAATGGGATAAGGAGAAGGGCTTCATAATCGACAGACCTTTTGCGGGAGAAGAGGTATTCGAGCTTCCGGCAGGGGTAGGACCAAACACGATGGTAAAGGTAGAGCACGAGGAAACGGTGCTCATGCCTAGATTCCTTGAAAAGTACGGACTGGAAAAGTGCACATTCAAGATCGCTCTTGACGATAACCTTGTGAACGCCCTCAAGGTCATAACGGCTCTCGGTCTCAGAAGCCTCAAGCCGGTGGAAATAGACGGCAAGAAGATCGTACCGAGGGATGTGGTGGCGGCATGCGCGCCTCAGCCTAAGGATATCGGCGATGAAATGGTAGGCAAAATGTGCGTAGGCGTACACTGCAAGGGCATAAAGGACGGTATGGAAAGAGAAATATTCATGTATCAGCCGTTTGACAATCAGGAGTCCATGAAGAAGTGGAACATGCAGGCTGTCGTAGCTCAGACGGGCTTTGGAGCAGCCATAGGCATAGAGCTTATTGGAAGGGGCATATGGAAGGATAAGGGAGTTTATTCTCCTGAATATTTTGATCCTATTCCTTACCTTGAAATAATGGATGAAGCGGGATTTGACTACGGGATAGTGGAGATGGATTCCCCTTATAAGGAAGCAAGGGATAAGGAAATGATGGCGGAGATATTCAGAGAGGCAAAGAAAAACAAAGCGTGAAGTTAAAGCCGGAGCAGCTATGGGGCCGGAAAGGCTCCATAGCGTGTTTTTTACAGGGAGGTGAAAAAAATGAGCCAGAATCAACCACAGGTACACGGCGTAGCGGGACTGAAGAAGCATGACATCAAAGTGTCGGGCATAGTCTTCATGCTTTACTGCCTGGTGGCTGCCGGCGCCTTCGGTATAGAAGAAATGATACCTGAGGCAGGTCCGGGGATGACCATAGTGCTGCTGGTGGCGTTCCCTATAATATGGGCGTATCCTATCAGCAATCTTGTCGCTGAGTGCGGATCAGTGCTCCCGTCTGAAGGCGGTGTTTACGTATGGGTAAAGGAAGCCTTCGGAGAGTTCTGGGGGTTCCAGGCAGGCTGGTGGGGGACTGTATCCACCTATATAACGAACGGAGTATACGTTGCGCTGGTATACGGGTATGTGAGCCAGATGATACCTATGTCCGAGGCGGCGGGCCATGCTCTCAAAGTCGGAATGATACTTATATTTACCATAATAAATCTGCTTGGCCTGAAGGAAGTGGGAAAGGTGAGCACCATACTTTCCATTCTCATAATACTGGCGTTTGCCCTGGTAGCCATAGTGGGCTTCCTCAACTGGAACACAAACCCGATGGAGCCTATGATGCCTGAGGGATACAATCTCATAGACAGCGTAGGCGGAGGCATATGCATATGCGTATGGATGTACTGCGGATATGAGTGCATATCCAATATGGCGGGTGAGGTAAAGAATCCTCAGGTCATTCCAAAGGGACTCATGATAGCCATGCCTCTTGTAGCTCTCACATATGTGCTGCCTACACTTGGCGGCCTTGCAACACTCCCTGCAGGGACCTGGGAGGAATGGGCTACTGACGGAGGATTCGCGGGAGAGACCGTAGGATACGCGACAGTGCTCACGCAGAACCTGGGAGCTGCATGGGGATATATATTCCTCATAATAGCCATAGTGTCTCAGTGCGCTATTTTCAACACTTATCTGGCGTCGGGATCAAGAGGGTTCTTCGTGCTGGCCGACGACAATCTCTGTCCGAAGTTCCTTGTAAAGGTAAGCCGAAGGAGAGGCGTTCCTTATGTGGGGATCATTTCCCTGGCAATAGTTACGCTGATACTCGCTCAGTCGGACTTTACGACTCTGGTAAGCATGGAGGTAGTATTCATGCTGGCGCTGTACATAATACTTCCTATTTCCGTTATAAAGCTCAGAAAGAAGATACCTGTAGAGGAAAGAAAGAAGAGGGGGCTTTATGTAATGCCGGGAGGGAACCTGGGACTCATATTCTACGCAGGGTTCCCTATAGTGATAGCCATAATAGCGCTTCTCATAAACGGAACGGATTATCTTGTCATGGGACTCATGGCAACGGCGTCAGGCATAGTCGCTTATGTGATATTCAAGATGCTGTACGGCGGGCTTTCCAAGCAGGAGCCTGAAAAGTACCCTCTGAACCCGAAGACAAGACTGGCTGCCGGAGATACGGTGAGGATAGGCGTATATCTCCTGTGCGCGGGAGCAATGGCCTTTTTCGGTCAGTTCTGGCTCCAGTGGTATGAGATCGACTACGGCGAGTGGGGTCCCGGAGATTACGATATGTTCGGCACCGTGATACCTCAGGTGCTTGAGGCTCTTAAATGGGGAGGCCTTGCAGCCATAGTGCTGGGTATCATAGTCGTGCTTGTCGGATATAAGAAGGACAGACCTGTCAAAGAGGAAAAGGTCGATATAGATGCTCTCATGGAAAAGTATCTTAATGAAGAAAAGCACGAATCCTTCTTTGACGACTGATAGGAAGACATACTGCTTTAAACAATGAAAAGGGAGCTGACCCTGTTCGCAGATAAAGATGCGGGAGGGTCAGTTTTTTGCAAAATAATTAGCACTCACCTCTTGACAGTGCTAACAAAAGTGATATAATATACTCAGAAAGAGGAAAAGGGAACGGGTCTGAGGGCTCGTGAGATGTTAAAAAGATGATTTAGCGGAAGGAGCGATGACATATGATGCCTACGATTTTCAGAGACAGTTTGTTTGATGATTTTATGAATGACTTTACATTACCGTCATTTTCCGATGTAGAAAAAAGACTTTACGGCAAGCACGGACAAAATCTTATGAAGACGGACGTAAAGGAAAAGGACGGCAACTACGAGATCGATATCGATCTTGCGGGGTTCAGGAAGGATGAGATCAGGATGGAGCTGGAGAACGGATACCTGACGGTAAGCGCTTCCAAGGGCGTGGAAAACGACAGCAAGGATGATGAAGGCAGCTACTTAAGGCGCGAGCGTTATGCAGGAAGCATGAGCAGGAGGTTTTATGTGGGAGACCACGTGACAGAAGAGGATATACATCCGAAGTATGAGAACGGAGTCCTGTCATTCAGCGTTCCGAAAGAGGAAGCCAAAAAAATCGAAGACAAGAAACGTTACATCTCCATTGAGGGATAGTAATAAAGGCATGATATGTACCCCGCGGGAGGCTTCCTGCGGGGTATTGTCATATTGAGATCAGTGAGGTGATGAGAAATGGCAGGAAAGAGAGATTACTATGAGGTGCTTGGAATAAAAAAAGGCGCCTCTCAAAACGATATAAAAAAGGCGTACCGTAAGATGGCCAAGAAATACCATCCGGATACCAATGCGGGAGATGCGGGAGCAGAGGAAAGATTCAAGGAGATATCGGAGGCTTATTCCGTGCTTAACGATCCCGAAAAGAAAAAGCTCTACGACAGGTTCGGCCACGGAGCTTTTGACGGCAGCGCGCCGGGAGCGGAAGAGGGAGCTTACGGAGGCGGATTTGCCGGGTTCGGAGGATTCGGCGGCAGCAGCGGCGGGAATTACAGAGAATATCATTTTGAAGGCGGAGATATGGACGATATACTCAAAGATCTGTTCGGCGGCGGCTTTTCTCACGGGTTCTCCGGATTTGGATCAGGGGATGCAAGCAGGGACGGAGCGGACGCTGAGGCGGATATAGAGGTGTCGTTTGACGAAGCGGCCTTCGGATGCGACAAATATATAAACATAAAGGATCCGAACACCGGAAAGACAGACTCCATAAGGGTGCATATCCCTGCGGGAATAGATACGGGAAAAAGCGTAAGACTCAGAGGACGCGGAGCTCCGGGAGCCGGAGGAGGAAGAGACGGGGATCTTCTGCTGAGAGTCAGGGTCGCCGGAAGGCCGGGAATGGAGCGAAGGGGCATGGATGTATATTCAACGGTATACATACCGTTTTCAACTGCCGTGATGGGAGGAAAGGTGCCTGTGGAGACCATACAGGGAAGAGTGATGTGCAGGATAGCCCCGGGTACTCAGTCGGGAACGAAGCTGAGGATAAAAGATAAAGGGATAGTTTCAATGAAGGATCCGTCGAAGCACGGCAGCCACTATGTCACGGTCGAGATAAAGGTCCCGAAGCATGTGAGCGATGAAGCCGGGAGGAAGCTTCGCGAGTTTGAAAGCCTGTGCGGAGCGTCTGAAAAAGCGTCAGGGTCGGCAGCCTAGAAAAGCCGACATTGAAAAAAAGTGAAATTTGATGTAGGATAATCCTGGGACAGAGAATCGGGGGCATGTCTCTTGTTGGCATAAAGCCTGCCCTTCAATAATAGTATGTTATATACGTCTGTTGAAGAGGAGGGAAAAAATGTATAACAAGAGAAGGCCGGGGAGGCGCGGATTCCCCGCAAAGAGAAATGCGAGACCCAATTATGTCCCGGTGATACTGATGCTGTGCCTTTCCGTAGGATGCGGATACGCCGCGGCCAGATACATAGTGGAGCCTGTAGTGAACTATGTTCCGCAGATAACGGCTGAAAACGAAGAAAAGACGGAGGAGCCGGAACAGAAAAGGGAAAGCGGGGTCATAGAGGACGAGGCAGATGTGGAGGAAAAAGGAGATATAGAAGGGTATGCTCTTCAGTTCGGCTGCTACTCCGAAGAGGCCTCGGCAGAGAAGGCCATGGCGGACACAGGCATGGATGGCCTGCAGGTCATAAGCCAGGACAGCATGTATAAAATAATAGGTGACATATACGAAACAAAGGAAGAGGCAAGGGATGCTCTCGAAGAGGTGCCGGAAGACGTAAGCGCTTTTGTTACTACCGTATACGGGCAGCAGTGATATTCAAAGAGGTTTTTCATGATACCATTATCTACAAGGATGAGACCTTCGGATCTGGAGGATTTTGTTGGACAAACACATTTTATGTTCAAGGGGTCTCTGTTTTACAATTCGATAAAGAACAAGACGTTTGATTCGGCTGTGTTTTTCGGTCCTTCCGGCACAGGCAAGACGACTCTGGCAAGGATAATAGCAAAGGAAATGGACAGCAGCTTTGTGGAGATAAACGCATCCACGACCGGGACAAAGGAGCTGAAAACCATACTGGAAAACGCGGAAACGAGATTTTTCGGGCTGCAACAGGAGACAACGTGTCTATATGTGGACGAGGTTCACAGATGGAACAAGCTCCAGCAGGATTCTCTGCTGAAGGCTCTTGAAGACGGCGTCATACGCTTTATAGGCAGCACGACGGAAAATCCTTATTTTTCGGT
Organism: Bacillota bacterium; assembly: GCA_963929955.1. Lineage (GTDB taxonomy): Bacteria > Bacillota > Clostridia > Peptostreptococcales > Anaerovoracaceae > Lentihominibacter. Next base: position 10,977 of record CAWVKQ010000052.1, on the reverse strand, counting down.
AAACAACGCCATACTCAGCAGAGTAAGGAACATCTACGAGTTCAAAAGGCTCAATGCGGAGGAGGTAGCGAAGATACTGAAGAGGGCTCTCTGCGATAAGGATAAGGGCTTTGGCGGCATGGACATAAAATACGACGACGAGGCGCTCATGCTTTTGGCTGACATGAGCGGTGGAGACTGCAGGGTGGCGCTTGATACTCTGGGGTTCATAATAGACAACCTTTCCGAAGGAGGAAGGCTTGACCGCGATATAGTGTCAGAGGCCATGCAGAGGCAGACGACGTTTTACGATAAAAGGGAGGATAAATACAATCTGCTCTCAGCTCTTCAGAAATCAGTGAGAGGGAGCGATCCTCACGCGGCTGTCCATTATCTGGCAAGGCTCCTGGAGGGAGGAGCGGATATACAGATGATAGGCAGAAGGCTGATGGTGATGGCCAGCGAGGATGTGGGAATGGCGTATCCGAGCGCCATATCCATAGTGACGTCATGCGTTCAGGCCGCTCAGATGATAGGGCTTCCGGAGGCGAGGATAAACCTGGCCCAGGCTGTGGTGCTGCTGGCTTCATGTCCGAAGTCGAACGCCTCATACATGGCTCTTGAAAAGGCGACTGCTGATCTGAAAAGCAGAAAGATCGAAGACGTCCCGCCTCATCTGATGGACTCGCATTACAGCGGAGCCGGGAAGCTTGGCAGGGGACTCGACTATAAATATCCTCATAGTTACGGGGGTTACGTGACTCAGCAGTATCTGCCGGAGGATCTTTACAGGGAAAAAGTAAAGTATTACGTGCCTACCGAAAACGGAAGCGAGGGAGCTTTTAAAAAATATCTGGAGGAGCTTGAGAAAATAGATGAGAGAAATAATAAGGGCTGAAAACGCAGGCTTCTGCTTCGGCGTGAGACAGGCCATAGAAACGGCTGAAAGAGCGGCTGAGGAAAGCTCGGAGGAAATATACTCCGTAGGCTCGCTCATACATAACGAACGTGTCACGGGAGACCTTGAGAAAAAAGGCGTAAAGGCGATCGATTCCATAGAGGAGGCTGAGGACGGCTCCAAGGTGATAATAAGGTCTCACGGAGAAGGCAGGGCGTTTTACGAAAGAGCAGCGGAAAAAGGGCTCAGGCTCATTGATACAACATGTCCTTTCGTGGCAAAGATCCACAAGCTTGTGCATGATACCGACAAGCAGGTGCTCATAGTGGGAGACCGTGATCACCCGGAGGTGATGGGAACATTCGGGTGGTGCAGGAAGCCGGCTCTTGTGGCGGGAAGCTATGAGGAGGCTGTTCGCATAAATGAGGACGATCTTTTCATAGTTGCTCAGACCACCATAAAAAAGGAGATGCTCGACGGCGTCGTCAGGGCGCTTTTGGAAAACGGGAAGAAATTCATTGTTAAAAATACCATATGCAGCGCAACTGAAAAACGTCAGAAAGCGTGCGCGGAGCTGGCCGCGAAGTGCGACATGATGGTGGTGGTCGGAGACAGAAAAAGTTCCAACACAAAGAAATTATATGAAATTTCTAAAAAATACTGCCCAGATACCTATTTTATTGAAAATATTGAAGATTTACCGTTGAAACGACTTGGAAAATGTAATAGAATAGGACTAGCAGCGGGCGCTTCCACGCCTGAATGCACAATTAAGGAGGTTATTGCCAGAATGAGTGAAACAACACTTGAAAACAACGAATTAAACATGAGCGATCTTATGGATGAGATTGAAAAATCCCTGAGATTGCCGAGAAGTGGCGAGGTCGTAACAGGTAAGGTACATCAGGTTACGGACAAAGAGGTTATCGTGAATCTGGGCTGCAAGAAGGACGGGATACTCCCTGCTTCCGAGGTGAGCCTGGAGGAGGGTCAGACTTTAGCAGACGTCTTCAAAGTTGATGATGAGATACAGGCAAAGGTCATGAAAACAGACGACGGAGACGGCGGTATACTGCTTTCAAAGAAAAAGTTGGAAATCAGCGCCAACTGGGATGAGATAGTTAAGGCGCTTGAAGATAAAACAGTTCTTGAAGTCAAAGTGACAAGGCCGGTAAACGGCGGTGTGATAGCCGAGTACAAGGAGGTATCGGGATTTATTCCTCTGTCGCAGCTTTCCGACCATTATGTGGAGAACGCGGATGAGTTTGTGGGTCAGACAATGGAGGTAAGAGTATCCAGAGTCGATCAGAGAAAGAACAGAGCCGTATTCTCTCACAAGCTTTTCCTCAATGAAGAGAAGGAAAAGATGGTTGCTGAGATATGGGAAAACCTCAATGTGGACGATGTTGTCGAAGGTACTGTAATGAGATTTACCGACTACGGCGCCTTTGTTGATATCGGCGGGATAGACGGACTTCTCCATATATCGGAGATATCATGGGGCAAGCTGAAGCATCCTCAGGAGGTACTGAGCATCGGTCAGAAGATCAATGTTAAGGTTCTTTCCATGAACAGGGAAAAAGGGAAGATATCCCTTGGCCTCAAGCAGAATCAGCCTGAGCCTTGGAGCGTAATAGACGAGAATTACGAAGTTGGACAGGTCATAGAAGGCAAGGTAGTCCAGATAAAGGAATACGGCGCTTTCGTAGAGCTGGAGCCCGGACTTGACGGCCTTGTACATATTTCCGAAGTGGCTCATAAGAGAGTCGGAAACATCAATGACGAACTGGAAGTAGGACAGATCGTAAAGGCCAAGATACTTGAGATCGATAAGGACAGGAAGAGGATAAGTCTCAGCATAAGAGAGACTATCGATCCTGATGCTCCTCAGGAGCCGAAGGAAGAGCCTGAAGCCGAAGAGACCGTATCAGAGGCTGAGGAAACAGCAGCTGAGGCTGCAGAGGAAGCTGTTCAGGCTGCCGGAGAGGCTGAAGAGGCCGAAGAGCCGGCTGCGGAAGCGGCAGAAGAAGCGGAGGAGGATGTCAGGGAAGAGGCTTAGACTTGCTTTCATGACTGAGATCCGTTCTTATAACGAAGATATCGCCACCACCTTATAAGGGTGATGGCGATTTTTTTGGCGGAGAAAACACGGAGAAAGAGTAGAATGAAAAAAATACTTGTAAGCCAATGCCTTTACGGAGGGGAGCCCGTAAGATATGACGGAAAATCAAAGGATGAAAAGGATCCCAGGTTTTTAAAATGGAAGGCTGAGGGAAGGCTTGTGCCAGTATGTCCGGAGGTTATGGGAGGGCTTCCCGTTCCAAGACCGGATGCGCAGAGGCAGGGAGACAGGGTAATGGCAAGAACGGGAAGAGACGTGACGGCGGAATACGCGGCAGGAGCCCGCATGGCTCTGGACATCGCGTTAAGAGAGAATGTGGCGTTCGCCCTGCTCAAGGAAAAAAGCCCTTCATGCGGAAGCCGGAAAATATACGACGGGACATTTTCAGGCAATATAAAGGAGGGACAGGGAATGACGGCAGAGCTTCTGCGGGCGGAAGGCATCAGAGTGTTTTCCGAGGAAGAGATGGACGAAGCGGAGAGATTCCTTAAAGAAAAAGAAGCGCTCTGATCATACAGAGGCTTCTATAAGTTCCTGTGCCGAGCGCATTGTCGTTTCGGTTATATTGGCGCCGCCCAGAAGTCTGGCTATCTCCATGACCTTTTCTTCATCAGAGAGTGGTTCGATCACAGTATATGTCATGGAGCTGTCGGAGCTTTTTGATATTCTGTAGTTATGAGCTCCGAAGGCAGCTATCTGCGGCAGGTGGGTTATGCATATTATCTGATGGTTTTCGGCGATTTCGTGGAGCTTCCTGCCGACTACGCTGGCGGCTATGCCGCTTATACCGCTGTCTATTTCATCGAATATCATGGTAGGTATATCGTCGTAATCACCGATTATCTTTTTAAAGGCAAGCATTATCCTGGACATTTCGCCTCCTGAGGCTATACGGCTCAGAGGCTTTAAAGGCTCTCCCTTGTTGGTGCTTATGAGGAATTCGACGATATCGTTCCCTGACGGCGAGAATGTATCGGATCTTTTGAATTCTATGGCGAATCTCGCGTCACTGAAGCTGAGCTGGGAAAGCTCGCGGGAAATTTTTTCCTCAAGGCTTCCGGCAGAGGTCTTACGCTCATGTGACAGGGCATCGCATGCCTGTGAAAGGCTGTCCTCGAGATCGGATTTTTCCTTTTCAAGCTGAAGCTTTATATCGTCGGCGTTCTCTATGTTCGCAAGTCTGCGGGCGAGCTCGTCTCTGTACTCAATAAGCTGATCAACGGTTTTGCCGTGCTTGGATCTGAGACGATTTATAGTTTCAAGGCGCGATATGAGCGAGTCGAGCTCTTCGGGAGAAAACACCGCCCTGTCGCGGCAGTCTCTCAGAGTGGAGCATATATCCTCAAGATCGTAATAGAGGCTGTCGGTCCTGGAAAACAGATCAGCCAGCTCCTGAGAATACGATGAAACTTCGGAGAGGAGCTGTGACATGCGCTTCAGGGATGAAAGGACGGACGGCTCCGAACCTGATGAGATCTGATATGCTTCAGCCAGATCCTCATATATCTTTTCGCTGTTCTGAAGGAGAGCGATCTGTTCTTCAAGAGCCTCATCCTCTCCGGAAACAAGCTGAGCCGAATCAAGCTCATTGAGCTCATAGGCCATGAAATCCCTCTCTCTGCTGTCCCTGGCAGCTTCCGACTCGAGGCGTGAAAGCTCGCGGCAAACGCGGGAGTATTGTTCATAAAGGGAGGCAACGTGGCCGGAGGCTCTGGATATGTCGTCTTTGCGGTAAAGGTCCACAAGCTTTATGTGGTTTTCCGGATCCAGAAGCGACTGATGATCGTACTGGCCGTGGATATCGGCAAGCTTTTCGCACAGTGAGCTTAAACGGCCAACTGTCACGATCTCATCGTTCACGCGGCATATATTTTTGCCGGAATCAGATATTTCCCTGGTAATGATGTATTCTTTTCCCATATGCTCAAATATCATCTGTACGAGAGCTTTATGGCAGCCGGCGCGTATGAGGCCGGTGTCGGCGCGGCTTCCGAGGGCGAGGCTGATAGCCTGTATCACTATGGATTTTCCGGAGCCTGTCTCGCCTGTTATGATATTGAGGCCGTCGTGAAGATCCACATCGACGTTTTCTATTGTGGCGAAATTCTTTATACTTATGTGGGTTATCATGTGCTACCTCTTAAGCATGTCGTTGAGAAGCTCAACGACAACAGGTGAGTTTTCCGGATCGTCCACAACGAACATTATTGTATTGTCCCCGGCTACAGACCCTATGACATGGGGAAGACCGATGGAATCGAGGGCTTCTGCCGCGGCCCCGGCGCATCCCGACAGTGTCTTGAGAAGAACTATGTTGCCGGAGCATGCCGTGGATTTGACGGTTTCCCTGTATATATTGGAAAATCTTCCTGACAGAGGTCCCTCTTCGTTTGTGGACACTGTATATTTATACTTCCCTGAAGAGGAAAGGGTTTTTACGAGATGCAGCTCCTTTATGTCTCTGGATATGGTTGCCTGTGTGACCTCGTAGCCGAAGCTCTTAAGCATGGAGGCAAGCTTATCCTGGGTCTCGATCTCGTAATTTTCAATGAGTTCAAGGATTTTATTCTGCCTTGGTATACGCATGGTATCTCCTTCCGGACACCTGCAGAAGCATGGGTGGAGGATCACCGGAAAAGCTGAGCCTCCATCTGCGGTATCTCATGTATAATTATTTATAATTATACCATACTGTGAAAATCTTTTTCAATAGACAAACATATGTTTGTATGATATACTTATGATGGCAAAAAAGGAGAAGCAATGAAGATTCTTGGAATAGACCCGGGATACGCCACCCTTGGGTACGGAGTGGTCGAAAAAAAAGGAAATAAATTCAGAGCATGCAGCTACGGATCCATAATAACCGAGGCAGGGCTGCCTATGACACAGAGGCTGGAGATACTTTACGATTCTCTGAGAGAGATAATAGATGAGGAGAGGCCGGATGTGGCTTCCGTTGAGCAGCTTTTTTTCAACAGCAACGCCAAGACGGCGATACTGGTGGGACAGGCCAGGGGCGTGGCTGTACTGGCATGCATAAAAGGCGGCATAGAGGTGGAGGAATACACGCCTTTGCAGATAAAGCAGGCGCTGGTGGGATACGGAAGAGCGGAGAAGTCTCAGGTCCAGATCATGACTAAGACGATACTGGGACTTAAGGAGATACCGAGGCCGGACGATACGGCGGATGCTCTTGCCGCTGCCATATGTCACGGCCATTCGGCGGAAACGAGAAGGAGATTGAAGGAGCTTAATATAAGATGATAGGATTTATAAGGGGAGTCCTTGCTGAAAAGGGTGAAGGATATATAACAGTCAATGTCAACGGCATAGGATACGAGATATTCGTACCGGCCAATTCGGGAGCGTATCTGGCTTCAGAAGGTCAGGAGGTCATGGTACATACATTCATGTCAGTAAAGGAGGACGGAGTAAGTCTCTACGGGTTTTCGAGAAAAGGAGAGCTTGAGGCCTTCAAAAAGCTCATAACCGTAAACGGAGTGGGAGCAAAGGCCGGGATATCCATAATGTCCGCATTCACTCTGGAACAGCTTCAGCAGACAATAGCCTTTGAGGATGCCAGGACGCTTACAAGAGCCAACGGCATAGGTAAAAAAACGGCGGAGAGGATCGTTCTGGAGCTGAAGGATAAATTTTCTCCGGAAGGAAGCGCGGAAGGCGGCGATGCCGCAGAGGAAAACCAGGCCGCAGGCGGCCATGCGGATGAAAGAAGCGAAGCCGTATCAGCCCTCATGGCTCTCGGATATACCAGAGGGGAGGCTGCAGGAGCTGTGGCTGCGGTAAAGGAGACCGGGCTTACGGCTGAGGAATACATAAGAATGGCTCTTAAGAAACTGTTTTAGAGGAAAAAAATATGGATTACGAAGAAAGGATAACCGCAGCGGAACTGGGAAAGGACGAGGAGAGATCAGAGACATCTCTGAGACCCCAGAGCCTGCGGGATTACATAGGACAGAAAAAGGCTACGGACAATCTGAAAATATTCATAGAAGCGGCGAAAATGAGGAACGAGCCTCTCGATCACGTGCTTTTTTACGGACCTCCGGGTCTCGGGAAGACGACTCTGGCAGGTATAATCGCCAATGAGATGGGAGTGGACATAAGGATAACATCGGGGCCGGCCATAGAGAGAGCCGGTGATCTGGCCGCCATACTGACGAATCTTGATGAGAACGACGTCCTCTTCATAGATGAGATACACAGGCTCAACAGGTCGGTCGAGGAGGTGCTGTATTCGGCTATGGAGGATTTTGCCCTTGATATAATAATAGGCAAGGGGCCTTCAGCAAGATCCATAAGGCTTGATATATCAAAATTCACCCTCATAGGGGCGACTACAAGGGCAGGCAGCCTGTCAGCGCCTCTGAGGGACAGGTTCGGAGTGAGCTGCAAGTTTGAGCTTTACACGCCCGGAGAGCTGAAGGACATAATGAGAAGATCAGCTGAGATCCTGGGAGTGACCGTGGACGAGGAATCCCTCGATGAAATGGCCGGAAGGTCGAGGGGGACGCCCAGAGTAGCCAACAGGATGCTCAAAAGGGTGAGGGATTTTTCACAGGTAAAGGGTAACGGCAACATAGACCTTTCCATTACAAAGGAAGCCATGGAGGCTCTGGGAGTCGATCCGATGGGGCTTGAAAGCCTTGACCGGGAAATATTGCGGACCATAATAGAGCGTTTTAACGGCGGCCCTGTGGGAATAGATACCATAGCTGCTTCCATAGGGGAGGAAAGGGTCACCATAGAGGACGTTTACGAGCCGTACCTGATACAGGCGGGGTTCCTTCACAGAACGCAGAAGGGAAGGGTCGTTTCGGAAATGGCTTACAGGCACCTCGGCATAGAATACGGTGAGGACCAGCAGATGGAGCTTGATATAGAGGATAAATAGAGTATGAACATAAATGATTTTGACTACAACCTGCCGGAAGAGCTCATTGCTCAGGAACCTTCCGAAAAAAGAGACTGCTCAAGGCTGATGGTGGTGCACAGAGATACGGGAGAGACGGAGCACAGGCATTTTTTTGACATAACAGAATATCTGAAGCCGGGAGACTGTCTCGTCATGAACGATTCAAAGGTGCTGCCCGCCAGACTTTTCGGAACAAAGAAGAACACGGGAGCCAAAGTGGAGTTCCTGCTGACAAAGAGAATAAAGGGGGATGTATGGGAGACGATGGTGAAGCCGGGAAAAAGGCTGAAGCCGGGAGATGAGGTTGTGTTTTCCGAGTCTCCGCGATTTGCTGCCCGTATACTTGAGTTCGGAGAGGGAGGCACGAGAATAACCGAGTTCTCCTATGACGGCGTATTTATGGAACGTCTCGATGAGCTGGGGACCATGCCGCTTCCTCCTTACATAGAAAGGCCGGGAAGGAGCGACGATAAGGAAAGATACCAGACCGTATACTGCAGGGAGGAGGGCTCGGTGGCTGCGCCCACAGCCGGACTGCATTTTACGGAGGAGCTGCTGAGGAAAATAGAGAAAAAAGGCGTGGAGACAGCCAGAGTGACGCTCCATGTGGGGATAGGCACCTTCAGGCCCGTGAAGTGCGAGAACATAGAGGATCATAAAATGCACTTCGAGGAATATCATGTGGACAGCGAAGCAGCGGACACTGTAAACAGAGCCAAGAGGGAAGGCAGAAGGGTCATAGCGGTGGGGACCACATCAACCAGGACCCTTGAAAGCGCCGCGTATTTCAGTGAGGAGCACGGCTGCTGGCAGATAAGAGACGGAGCGGACAGCACAGGTATATTCATATATCCTGGCTATGAGTTCAGGATGGTGGACAGCCTCATAACAAATTTTCATCTTCCGAAGTCAACGCTTCTCATGCTCATATCAGCCCTGTATGACAGGGAAAGCATCCTGGAAGTATATGAGGAGGCCATAAGGGAGCGATACAGATTTTTCAGTTACGGAGATGCCATGTTCATAATATGATATATGCGGAATATGCAAATAAGCGGAGATCCGGCAGCTATACGGTGAGCTGCCGGATCTTTTAAAGGTTCTTTACGAACAGCGCTCTTATGGCGTTGAGCACCGCAAGGATCATTACTCCCACATCGGCGAATATGGCGAGCCACATATTGGCTATACCGAGGCTCCCCAGCGCCAGACAGATGAGCTTTATTCCTATGGCGAATATTATGTTCTGATAAACTATACGCAGGCATTTTTTCGAGATCCTTATGGCCTTGGATATTTTCAAAGGATCGTCATCCATAAGAACAACGTCGGCAGCCTCTATGGCAGCGTCCGATCCTATGGCTCCCATGGCTATGCCTATATCGGCTCTGCTGAGAACAGGGGCGTCGTTTATGCCGTCGCCGACAAAAGCAAGCTTAGCCTTTTCAGGATTTTCATCAAGGAGCTCTTCCACCTTTGTCACCTTATCGCCGGGCAGCAGTTCGCTGTATACCCGGTCTATGCCAAGCTCTTCCGCAACGTTGGCGGCTACTTTGCCGGAATCGCCGGTGAGCATCACGGTTTTGGTTATACCGGAAGATCTCAGCGCTTCTATGGCTTCTTTAGCGTGAGGCTTTACAACATCGGATATGACAATGTGGCCGGCGTACATTCCGTCAATGGCTATGTGTATTACAGTGCCTACGGAGCGGCACTTTATATAAGGTATCCCCAGGCGATCCATGAGCCTGTCGTTTCCGGCGGCCACATCTCTGCCGTCCACCCTGGCTGTTACTCCGTTGCCGCTTATCTCTCTTATATGGCTGACGCGTGATCTGTCCGGTTCTTTTCCGTAAGCCCTTTGGAGGCTTCTGCTTATGGGATGAGAGGAGGCGCTCTCCGCAAGGGCGGCGTATTCTATAAGCTTACTGTCTTCCATGCTGCTGTGGTGTATACCGTTCACCTCGAACACTCCCCGGGTCAGAGTCCCGGTCTTATCAAAGACAACGGTTTTTGTTTTTGAAAGAGTTTCAAGATAATTGGAACCCTTTACGAGTATTCCGGCATTGCCGGCTCCGCCTATACCGGCGAAAAAGCTGAGAGGTATGCTGATGACCAGAGCGCACGGACAGCTTATTACAAGGAATGTAAGAGCTCTGTATATCCACGTATCCCAGTCTGGGGCCATATCCATGCCAAGCATTCGTATCAACGGAGGCAGGAAGGCGAGAGCCAGCGCCGCGGCGCATACGGCAGGGGTATATATGCGGGCGAATTTTGATATGAAGTCTTCTGATTTTGATTTGCGGGAGCTGGCGTTTTCCACAAGATCCAGTATCTTTGAAACAGTTGATTCGCCAAATTCTCTGGATGTTCTTACTCTTATGAGGCCTGTCATATTTATGCAGCCGCTCAGGATCTCGTCTCCCTCCTTTACGTCCCTTGGAATGCTTTCACCCGTAAGGGCGACGGTGTTCAGGGTGGAGACGCCTGATATGACTGTGCCGTCTATAGGGACCTTTTCACCGGGCTGAACGATTATGACGCTTCCCGCCTCGACCTCTTCAGGATCTGTTTTTTCAAGTTTGCCGTCTTTTTCCACATTGGCGTAATCAGGGCGTATATCCATGAGCTCCGTTATGCTTCGGCGGCTTTTGCCGACAGCGTAGCTCTGGAAAAGCTCTCCCACCTGATAGAAAAGCATAACGGCGACAGCCTCGGTGAAATCGCCGCTGTCTTCGTAAAAGGCAAGGGCTATGGCGCCGACAGTGGCAACAGCCATGAGGAAGCTTTCGTCAAATACCTGTCTGTTTTTTATACCTTTGAGCGCCTTGATGATTATATCGTATCCGATGATAAGATAGGGCACTAAGTAAAGCGCAAAACGTATTGTATTGGATGCCTGAACGAAATGCAGGGCTATGAGCATTGCAGCCGCCAGCAAAATGCGGACGAGCATCACTTTCTGTTTTTTATTCATGATATACAGCCTCCTTTTTACACTCTGGTGGGAAAAGGCCCTTACAGGAAGATCTCGCAGTC
>CAWVKQ010000051.1:0-14196 GCA_963929955.1 Bacillota bacterium | reverse complement strand
GACAAGAACCTTGTGGGCTTTGTTGAAGAATCCATGGAGGAGATGGGAGTAAAATGGCAGAAGATACTGTCAGGAGCCGGACACGATGCACAGTTCTGCGCTTACATGATCCCTACCACCATGCTGTTCGCAAGAACAAAGGACGGACTTTCACACTGCGAGGATGAGAGAGTATCGGACGAAGACTGCACTACAGTAGCTACAGCTACTCTCAACGCTGTTCTCAAGGCTGACAAGTTCTACGACTAGTCCCTGGAATAGCTGGTTAGAGAAGTTCGTTTAACCGGTTGGTAAGCTGCATTTTCAAATGACCTCAATAAAGAAGCCTATGGAAATGCAGCTTTTTTATCATAAGACATGAGCAAAATGCCGTAAGGAGGAATTAAATTGAGTAAAGTAGTAAAAGCAAAGTATACTGCTGAAGCCGTAGCTGGGTTTACTCACAGGACAGCTATGGAAGAAGCGGCAAGATGCCTGCTCTGCCACGACGCGCCGTGCAGTCAGGGATGCCCTGCCGGAACAGACCCGGCAAAGTTCATAAGATCCATAAGATTCAGGAATGTCAAGGGCGCGGCTGAGACTATCAGAGAAAACAACATCCTGGGCGGAAGCTGCGCAAGAGTCTGTCCTTACGACAGGCTTTGCGAGGAAGCATGCAGCAGATGCGGCATAGACAGACCTATAGAAATAGGCAAGCTCCAGAGATACGCCATAGAGCAGGAGAAGCTCTTCAAAATGAAGACCCTGAGCGCTCCGGCAAAGAAGAAGAACGCGAAGGTGGCATGTGTCGGAGCGGGACCTGCTTCGCTGGCCTGTGCGGCGGAACTGGCGAAGGAAGGCTACAGAGTGACCGTATTCGAAAGAGAAGCCAAGGCAGGCGGCGTACTGACATACGGTATAGTACCGAGCAGACTTCCTCAGTCGGTAGTGGATCATGATATAGCCCAGGTAAAGGGACTGGGAGTTAAGTTTGAATTCAATAAGGAAGTAAAGGCAGGAGATCTGGACGATTATGACGCGGTATTCGTGGGAGCCGGCCTTTGGGCTTCAAATCTTCCTAAGATCGAAGGCATAGAGCTTGACGGAGTATACTCGGCTGTAGATTTCCTCAAGAATGCCAGAACGAAGAAAAACGATTTTGATCCGGGAAAGAGAGTGCTGGTAGTGGGCGGCGGAGACGTTGCCGTTGACTGTGCGGTCACATCAAAGCTCCTTGGAGCGGAAGACGTTAAGATCGTTTACAGAAGGACCCTTGAAGAGGCTCCCGGAAATATAAACGAATTCCATTATGCTCTTTCCCTTGGGATAGGCATCACGACAGGTATGGCGCCTGCAGCCATAAAGGGCGGCAAGAAGGTTGAAGCCGTAGAATTCGTAGGATTCAGAGACGAAGCAGCCAAGCTCGTTTTAAGCGCCGATACCATAGTTTTCGCCACAGGCCAGAAGCCTGAGGACATCACGAAGATAGCTGATGTCAAGGTGACTGAAAAGGGAACCGTAAAGGCGACTAAGGGCAAAGCGGGCGGAAAGTTCTTCGCTGCCGGCGATGTGGTAAACGGAGGCAAGACTGTCGTTGAAGCGGTAGCCGAAGGCAAGGAAGCCGCAGCCGCCATGATTGCTTATCTTGAAAAGAAAGGAGTGAAGTAGAATGGCAGTTAAGAAAGATTTATCGATAAACTATTTAGGTGTTAAATGTCAGAATCCGTTCTTCCTTTCATCTTCACCGGTTGGAAGCAATTACGAGATGGTAGCCAAGTGCTTTGAGACAGGATGGGGCGGTGTTTTCTACAAGACGATAGGAATATTCGTAGCTGACGAATGCTCCCCTAGATTCGACCAGACCAACAAGGAAGGACTTCCTTGGCTGGGCTTCAAAAACATGGAGCAGATCTCCGACAAGCCTACTGAAGTGAATTTTGAGAACATGTATAAGCTCATGAGAGACTATCCTGATCATGTAATGGTAGCCTCCATCATGGGAAGCAATGAGGACGAATGGAGACAGCTTGCCAAGATGTGTGACGAATGCGGAGTCCCTCTCATAGAAGGAAACTTCTCATGTCCGCAGATGACAAGCCATGACATGGGATCCGATGTAGGTACGAATAACGAACTGGTTGAAAAATACTCAAGAGCCGTATCCGAAACAACAGATATCCCGTTCATCGCCAAGATGACTCCGAACTGCAAGAACATGGAAGAGCACGCGAGAGCTGCCATAAAGGGCGGAGCAGCCGCTGTATCGGCCATAAACACCATCAAGTCCATAACAAATCTGGATTTTGAGAACATGACGGGAATGCCTGTTGTAAACGGCAAATCATCCATATCGGGATATTCCGGAGCGGCAGTGAAGCCTATAGCTCTCAGATTCTGCGCTCAGGTACTCCAGGATGAAGGAATCCAGGAAATGGTGAAGAAGGGCAAATTCGACTTCGGACACGGCCTTGAAATGTCCGGTATAGGCGGTATAGAAACATGGAGAGATGCCGCTGAATTCCTGGCTCTCGGCTGCAGGAACGTCCAGGTAACGACAGCTATAATGCAGTACGGATACAGGATCGTTGAAGATATGATCTCCGGTATGATGCACTTCCTCGATGAGAGAGGATACGACAGCCTCGATGATTTCATCGGAGTTGCGCTTCCTAACATCATTCCTGCGGAAGAACTCAACAGAGATTTCAAGATCCTTCCTAACTTTGACGACAAGAAGTGTATCGGCTGCGGAAGATGCTATGTATCATGCTACGATGCCGCTCATCAGGCAATTGACTGGGATGAGAAGAAGAGAAGACCGGTACTCAACGACAACTGCGTAGGCTGCCACCTCTGCCTCAATGTATGCCCTGTACAGGAATGCATAACTCCGGGAGAGATCAAGTGGAAAGAAGGCAGAAAGCAGGTAGATGTCACTGTGAAGAAACATTACGAATAGGTCAAACTACACTTAGACTTATTTATGCGAAAAGGCTGTTCCTGCGGGAACAGTCTTTTCCCCTTTGATGGGCAGTCTCTCACGATAATGTAACAGTGGAAATCCTCATCCGTAAGAGGTATAATTACATTAAAGCTGCAGGCTTTGGAGCATGATATACCATGCAGGGAGGATGATATATGAAGATAAAATTTTGCGGAGCCTCTACGGGAGTTACAGGCTCATGCCATCTTATAACAACGGAAAAACACAAGATACTTCTGGACTGTGGCCAGTTCCAGGGCGGAAAAGCGCAGGATTCTCTCAATTACGAGGATTTTCCATTTGATCCTGCGGAAATAGATTATGTGATACTGAGTCACGCTCATATAGATCACTGCGGAAGGATCCCTCTTCTCGTAAACAGAGGATTCAAAGGACAGATATACTGTACCGATGCTACGGCGGATCTTCTGGACGTGATGCTTAAGGACAGCGGATACATACACGAAAAGGAAGCGGAGTGGAAGAACAGAAAGAACGAGAGAGCCGGCCGTCCGGCCGTTGATCCTCTTTATACATATAACGATGCCGTGAATTCACTGAAATATGTGAGGCCTGTGCTTTACGACCAGCTTATAGAGCTCAACGATGAAATGAAAGTGGTGTTCAACGATGCAGGCCACATACTGGGATCCGCCATAACAGAGCTATGGGTCACTGAGAATGACAATGTGTCCAAGATCGTATTCTCGGGAGACTTGGGAGTCATGGAAAGGCCTATACTGAGAAACCCGACAATAATAAAGAAGGCTGACTACGTAATAATGGAAACGACTTACGGCAACAGAGTCCACCCCGACAATGCCATGGATGTGAAAAAACTCATGGATATAATAATAGAGACTGCAGGCAGGGGCGGGACGACAGTCATACCTTCCTTTGCGGTCGGCAGGACACAGGAGCTTATATACGAGCTCAACAGAGTATATGACAGCGATAATGAATACAGGAAGTATTTTGAAGATATAATGGTATATGTTGACAGCCCTATGGCTACAACAGCCACAGAGGTGTTTAAGAAAAACGCGCAGGTATTCGACGATGAAACGAAGGAATACATAGCAAGAGGCGATAATCCTCTTGATTTCAAGAACCTGAAGTTTACAAGGACAAGCGAGGAGTCCATGTGGCTGAACAAGAACACTGATCCAAAGGTCATAATATCGGCAAGCGGTATGTGTGAAGCGGGAAGGATAAGACATCACCTGAAGCACAACCTCTGGAACAGAAAATCCAGTATAGTGTTCGTGGGATACCAGGCTGAGGGGACTCTCGGCAGGATGCTGCTGGACGGCGCCAAGGAGGTCACGCTGTTCGGCGAAAAAATACAGGTCAACGCCAGAATATACGATCTGGAAGGATTCTCCGGGCACGCCGATAAAAACGGGCTCCTTGACTGGCTCAAGGGATTCCGGAAGGAACCCAAGCATATATTCCTCGTGCACGGTGAGCCTGATGCAAAGGAGGCTTTCGCGGACACGGTCAGAAAAGAGCTGGGATACGAGCCTGTGGTCGTTACGGGAAATTCCGAGTTTGTGCTGGAAAAAGACGAGATCGTCAATATGGAGCAGGCCATGAAGGAGGCCGCAGACGAAGAGACAAGGATAAGGGCGAAAAACAATCTGGCCGATATACACGGCAGGATAGAGGATATCCTGTACAATGCGAACCTGGCTCTTGAGGACGATATATCCCCGCAGCGGCTGGCAAAGATAAACAATATAGTTCTGGAGCTTGAAAAATCCACGATAAACCTGGGAGCCGCGCTGTCTGAAGAGGACAGGGGAGCCTCTGAGGAAGTGATCAAAGAAGCAGCGGTAAATGATTTGCCGTAGATATGAAAGTATGAAAGGCGGTGAAAATGTCAGTATTAAGCGGTATACAGGAAAGCGTCCAGCAGGTGGCTGAGGCTGTCAGTATAGTTCTCGGCATAGAGGTCGAGATAGTTGATGACGAGCTTAGCATACTGGGCGGAACAGGCGCCTATCAGTATAAGATAGGGCAAAAAGAAGAGAACGGGGACCTGGAGAGCGATTACCTGTACGCGCAAGTCCTCAGGTCGGGAACGACCCGCTATGTTGCTGACGCTAAAAAGGATGAGGATTACGATGTCACAGGGAGCGGGATGACCGCATGCGGAGAGCTGGCGGAGATTTGCACGCCCATAGTTCTGAAAGGGAAGACCATAGGTATAATAGGTCTTGTGGCCTTTGACGAAAAACAGAAAAAAATACTTACCGATAAAAACAAAAATATGATCGTTTTTGTGGAAAAGATGGCTGATCTTCTTGCGGCCAAGGCCGGACAGCAGAAGAGTCTTGAAAATGCGGAGATGTCCAGAGATGAGATGCTGACGATCCTTGAAACCGCTCATGAAGGAATACTGGCTCTCGATCAGAGAGGATGTGTAAAGCACTGTAACAACAGAGCTGCCGTTCTTTTCGGAACAACGAAGAGAGATCTTACGGGAAGGCACATAAGCAGCTTCATGCCCGGCAGTCCCGCCCTCGAAGTACTTGAGACGGGCAGGGGATATACGGAAAACGAAGAGATATTCAAGCTGGGAGAAAAACAGTATCACTTTATCGTTACGGTAAAGCCGTTTTCGGAGGGAGAGGATATCGGCGGGGCGGTCGTGTCATTCAGAGATATAGAGGAAGCCCAGAAGCTGGTGTACAATTTCAATACAAGGGCCATGAAAAATACGGTCGACGACATAATCGGCACCAGTGACAGGATAATGCTGGCGAAAAAGCAGGCTCTCATAACCGCAAGGGGGAATTCCACTGTGCTCATAACGGGAGAGAGCGGCACGGGAAAGGAAATGTTCGCCAAGGCGATACATTATGCCAGCCCCAGGGTAGACGGTCCCTTCATAACGGTCAACTGCGGGGCCATACCTGAAAACCTGCTTGAAAGCGAGCTTTTCGGGTATGAGAAGGGAGCTTTTACGGGAGCCAGTGAAAAGGGCAAGGCCGGAAAGTTCGAGCTGGCTGACGGCGGAACGATATTCCTCGACGAGATAGGAGATATGCCTCTTCACCTTCAGGTCAAGATACTTCATGTGCTCCAGAATATGAGGTTTGAAAGGGTGGGCGGCAATAAGAGTATAATAGTGGATGTGCGGGTCATAGCAGCTACAAATAAGGATCTCGAAAAACTCATAGAGGAAGGGAGATTCAGGGAGGATCTGTATTACAGGCTGAGCGTCATACCTCTGTCCATACCGCCTTTGCGGGAAAGGAAGGAGGATATACGCACTCTCATGTACCATTTTCTCAAAAAGTACAATTCTTTCATGAACCGCAAGATCATAGGATTTTCTCCGGAGGTCGAGAAGCTGTACATGAACCATGACTGGCCGGGGAATGTACGTGAGCTGGAAAACGCTGTGGAATACGGCACGAATATGGCGTTCGGAAGCACCATAACCATGGACGAGGTGCCGCTGAGGATCCTTAAAAAGGAAGAGGAAATGGTAAAGTTCAAAAATCTCGACAGACCTCTTGTGGAGCAGGTAAAGCTGTACGAAAAGGAGATAATAACAAGAAAGCTCAAACAGTATAACGGCGTAAAGGACATGGTAGCCAAGGAGCTGGGCCTTTCAAGAGCCACCCTTTACAGAAAGCTGGCCGAGCTTGGTATTAAGTCATGAGCTTCATAAAGCCGCGGAAGGCGGAAAAAAGATAATAATTAAAGAATAAAAGGAGAACCTCCTCAATATACTGTATTGATTTACAGTCAAGGACATGGGGAGGTTTTTATTTTGGAGAACATAAACATTTATGAGAATATAGGAAAGAGGACAGGCGGAGACGTGTACATAGGAGTAGTGGGCCCCGTAAGAGCAGGCAAGTCCACTTTTATAAAGAGATTCATGGATCTGATGGTTATCCCCAATGTGAAAAACACCTATGAGAAGCAGAGAATCATGGACGAGATGCCGCAGAGCGGGGCGGGAAGGACGATAACCACCACTGAACCGAAATTTATTCCCGCAGAAGCGGCGAAGCTTGAGCTGGGCGGAGAAGAAAACGTGGACGTCAGGGTGAGACTCGTTGACTGTGTGGGATATATGATACCCGGAGCCATGGGACACATGGAAGAGGGAAAGCCGCGTATGGTGGCGACTCCGTGGAGCGACGAGAAGATACCTTTTGCCGAAGCAGCGGAAAAAGGCACTGAAAAAGTGATAAAGGATCATTCGACCGTAGGAGTGGTCATAACCTCAGACGGGACCACGGGAGCCATGGAGAGGGAAAGCTACGGGGAGGCTGAAGAAAAAGTGATAAGGCAGCTTGAGGATCTGAGAAAGCCTTTTGTCGTAATATTGAACTCTGTGGAGCCGCAGTCTGAAAGGGCGAAAGGCATCGCCCTCGAACTGTCTGAAAAGTACGGAGCTTCTGTGACTGCGATGGACTGTGCGAGAGCATCGGAAAAGGATATGAACGGGATAATAATAAGGCTGCTCGACAGATTCCCTGTAAAGGAGGTCGATTTTGCAGTACCCGGATATGTAGACAGCCTCGATAAGGATCACTGGCTTAAGGCCGAGATCATAGAAAGCATAAGAGCATGGGCCCAGAATTTTGATACCGTAGATGAGCTGAAAAGATCGGTGAAGGATCTGGCTGCCGCGGACACGGTGGAAAGCGCGGAAATAAAAGCCATAGATATGGGAACCGGAGAAGTGAGGATATCTCTCGGCATAAAAGAAAGCCTTTATTATAAAGTCATAACAGAGCTGATGGAGGAGGACGTGGAAAACGATTATGAATTCTTCAGGCTTCTCAGGGAATTCGCTCAGGCGAAGAAGGAGTACGATAAGCTGAAGGGCGCCATGGCTCAGGTGGGGGAGAGAGGATACGGCATAGTTGAGCCAAAGCTGAGCGAAATGGTGCTGGAAGAGCCGGAGGTGTTCAGACAGGGGAACAAATACGGAGTCAGGATAACCGCCAAAGCGCCGACGCTTCATATAATAAGGACGGACATAACAACAGAGGTCTCGCCTGTTGTGGGCAGTGAAAAACAGTCTGAGGATCTGGTAGCAAGCCTAAGAGAGGATATGTCAAAGGAGCCTAACGGTATATGGGATACGAATATTTTCGGAAAATCGCTCTACGAGATGGTGGCTGAACAGATGGAAAACAAAATAGCGGGAGTTCCGGACAATATAAGAGTGAAGATGCAGAGATCTCTGCAGAAAATAAGCGATGAAGGGAAGGAATACTTTATCTGTATAGTTATATAAAACCATAAATTTCACCGGGTGATAAATTACGATTAGTAAATAGAGGCTTTGTGGTATATAATAATACCATGAAGCGTGATGACAGAGGTGAAGACCGCGGAAGCAGGGGAAGGATGACTGTACTGACCGTGGTAATGACAGCCTTCATAACCACATTTACAGGAAGCGCTTTGAACCTGTCGATCCCGGACATAGGAGAAGAGATGGGAGCGGACGCCGGTTTTGTGGGATGGCTCATAACGGGGTATACGCTGGCCGTTGCGGCATTTTCGGTACCTGCGGGAAGGCTTGCGGACATAACATGCCGTAAAACAGTCCTTGTGTGGGGACTCGTTATCTTCGAGGCAAGCTGTCTGGCGGCAATGGTTTCCGTGTCAATGGCGATGCTTCTGACAGCCAGGATAGCGCAGGGTATAGGAGCTTCGATGATATTCAGCACAAATACGGCGGTGCTCATAAGCGCTTTTCCTGAAAGTCTTCGCGGGAAGGTGCTGGGATACTCCCTGGCGTCCACATATGTGGGGCTTTCGGCGGGACCTGTGGCAGGCGGATTCCTGAATCATAATTTCGGATGGCGGTCCGTATTCATATTTACCGGAATACTTGGCATAGGAGCCCTCATAGCTGCATGCTCCGGGCTTGCTTCAGAGAAGGCGGAGAACAGGGAAAAAAGCATGGATATCAAAGGCTGCGTCCTTTACTGCGCCTTTATCGTACTGCTCATGTACGGGCTGTCGGAGGCGGGAAAGGGATCCTGGACACCGGCCGCGGCTCTGGTGGGAGCGGCGTTTGGGGCGGTCTTTGTTGTACATGAGCTCAGAGCGGACGACCCTGCTGTGAACGTGAGGCTTTTTACGGAAAACAGGGGATATGGATTTTCCAATTTGGCTGCCCTCATGAATTACGGGGCCACGTTTGCCATCAGCTATCTCATATCCATATATTTGCAGGTAGCGGCGGGATATTCTTCGCAGACAGCCGGGCTGATAATGATATCACAGCCTGTGGTCATGGCAGCTCTGTCACCGGCGGCAGGAAGGCTTTCGGACAGGTTCTCGCCTTTCAGGATGTCTTCCGCAGGCATGGCGCTGTGCGCCATGGGCACATGTATATTCATATTCACGGATGAGGATACGGAGCTGTGGATCATAATAGCTGCTCTGGTGATAACGGGGCTGGGTTTTGCCCTGTTTTCATCGCCAAACACCAATGCGGTCATGTCATGTGTGAAAAAGGAAGATTACGGAGTGGCATCGTCGGTGCTTGCGACCATGAGGTCCATAGGGCATACGCTGAGCATGGTGACAGTGACCGTAATAGTGACTGCTCTTGCTCCGGGAGCACAGCTCGCGGATGTTGCGGCAGACACGCTTATAAAGATAATAAACGTATCATTTACGGTTTTCGCGGCCATATGCGCCGCGGGAGTATTCATATCTCTTAAAAGAAAATAACACGGGACGGAAAAGAGGAAGAGCATGAAAACATTCAAGGGATCAAAGAAGAGAACGGCGGAGGACAGAAGCTCCCTGAGAAAAGCGGTGGCAGAGATAATAGAGAGAGTGACAGAAGAGGGAGATAAAGCTCTCAGGGATTATAACAGGACATTCGACGGATGCGAAAGAGAAAACCTCAGGATAACGGAAGACGAGATCAGAAAAGCTTACGACAAGGTGGCTTTATCCGAGACTGAGGATATGAGAAAGGCTGCGGCCAATATAAGAGCTTTTGCCGAGGCTCAGAGAGATACCATAAGGGAGCTGAAGGATTTTTCGCCTTCAGAGGGCATAACGCTGGGCCACAGAGTGATACCTGTGGGCTCGTGCTGCTGTTATGTGCCGGGCGGCGGCTACCCTCTCTATTCAACAGCCATGATGCTGGGGATACCTGCCGGAGCGGCGGGAGTCGGGAGGATCGCTGCATGTTCTCCCGTTATGAAGGGGACCGATGAGATAAACCCCAGGACTCTGGTGGCTATGGATATAGCAGGAGTGGATGAGATATACGCTGTCGGAGGAGCCCAGGCCATAGCTGCGTTTTCCTACGGCACGGAACAGATAAGACCTGTGGACCTTATAGTGGGACCGGGAAACAGTTTTGTAACAGAGGCAAAGCGTCAGTGCTACGGCAAGGTGGGCATAGATTTTGTCGCAGGACCGAGCGAGGTGCTGGTCATAGCTGACAGCGGAGCTGACGCCGACGTTGTGGCCGCGGATCTTCTCGCTCAGTCCGAGCATGACAGAGAAGCAAAGGGCATACTGGTAACTACAGACGAGGCTCTGGCCGGCGCAGTGATAAGGTCGGTGGAAAAACAGCTTGAAAAGCTCAAGACAAAGGATATAGCAGCAAGTTCATGGAACGATTACGGCGAAGTGCTCATAGCCGAGGATCTGGATGAGGCTGTCCGCTATGCCAACAGCTACGCTCCGGAGCATCTTGAAGTCAATGTGGCGAAGGAAAGGGAGGAGGAGACGGTAAGCTCTCTTGTGAATTACGGCTCGCTTTTCATAGGCGGCAATACGGCGGAAGTGTTCGGAGACTACGCTTCAGGTACAAATCATACTCTGCCTACGCTGGGAGCAGCCAGATACACGGGGGGCGTATGGACAGGAACATTCCTCAAGACATGTACATATCAGAAGATGAGCAGACAGGCAATGCTGGAGATAGCTCCTCTCGTTTCAAGGATGGCTGAAGGAGAGGGACTGGCCGGACATGCCAGAGCCGCGGAAATAAGGATAGAAAAGGCAGAGAAATAAAAAACGCCTTGACATGAAAATTTCATGGTGATAGTATAACATCAAGTGGATATGAAACCGAAGACGAGGAAGTAAAACTGAGGTACGGTCTCAAAGAGAGCCCGGGACGGTGGAAGCCGGGCAGATGCAGTTTCAGTAAATGGGCCTCTGAGGGCGAGGTGAACGACAGCGGACAGCGCCGTCAAGTAGCTGAGACGCGATGCCGGCGTAACGGGCAGGGAGTGTGATGGCACTCCGCGGAGAGAACGTATTTTGCGTTAAACAAGGTGGCACCGCAGGCAGACGCCTGTCCTTGAAGGAGGACAGGCGTTTTTTGTTTGACAGCCCCCTTCGCGGAGACTCTGTATTGAAGCTGATTAAAAACGCGAAGAAAGGAGAGCGCGGAAACGCGCAAAGAAGGAGATGAAAAAAATTCTGAAAAGGATCGGTTTGGTGATGATGGTGGCTGTTATGGCGGCATTGGCGCTCACAGGCTGCGGAGGCAAAGAGAGCGGCGATGAGGATGCCGTAAAGGTGGGACTGGTGCAGCTTGTGGAGCATACATCTCTTGATCAGATAAGAGAGGCTATAATAGCTCAGCTGGAAGATGAAGGATATGTTGATGGGGAAAACATCATCATAGATTACCAGAACGCTCAGAACGAGCAGTCGAATCTCCAGACCATATGTCAGGGATTCGTTGCAGATGACGTGGATGTGATAATAGCCATAACCACGCCTGCTACTCAGGCTGCCATGAATGTTACGGACGAGATACCTATCGTGTTCTCGGCAGTTACGGATCCTGTAGCCTCAGAGGTGGTGGCTGACCTTGAAAACCCGGGCGGAAACGTTACAGGGACATCGGATGTGGTTTCCGTTGAACAGATAATGGAGCTTGCGGAGGAGATAACCCCGGGATACAAAACAATAGGCGCGCTTTACAATTCCAGTGAGACCAACTCCGTAGCGGTCGTGGAAAATCTCAAAGCCTATGCGGCCGATAAAGGACTTGAGGTGGAGGAAGCGGCTGTGACAAGCGCCAATGAGGTGCAGCAGGCGGCTCAGAGCCTGGCAAAGAAGTGCGACATAGTATTCTCACCTACTGATAACACGGTGGCCTCATCCATAGCCACGGCCAATCAGGTGTTCACAGAGGAAGGCGTGCCTTTCTATGTGGGAGCCGATTCTATGGTAAAAGACGGAGCTCTGGCCACATACGGAATAAACTATGAGGTTCTGGGACAGGAAACGGCTGATATGGTCATAGAGATAATAAACGCCGCAGATCCTGCGGAGATGCCTGTCAGGACCATGGAGGACATGAAAGTCTGCATCAACAGCCAGACAGCTTCTGATCTGGGGATAGAAATACCTCAGAGCGTTCTGGAAAGAGCGACTGATTTAGCAAAGGAAGATTTGTAATATGCTGATAACTGTTTTACTTGAAGCCTTTGAGCTGGGGCTGATATATTCTGTTCTTGCTCTGGGAGTATTCCTGTCGTTCAGGACTCTCAACACGCCGGATCTCACAGTTGACGGGAGCATCGTCACGGGAGCCGCGATTTCCGCGGTAATGTGTGCGGCTGCCGCTGATATGGCTCCTCATATGCAGGTCATTATGGCTGTTTTGGGGCTGATCCTGGCCTTTGTGCTGGGAATGGGAGCCGGAGCGATAACAGCTCTTCTTAATACGAAGCTGAAAATACAGCCCCTTCTTGCCGGAATACTGGTGATGCTGGGGATATACTCCATAAATCTCCGCATACAGGGAAAGGCCAATATAAACCTTACAGGCACAACGACCGTGTACGGCGCTGCGGAGGATGCTTTGGGAGGATTTCAGTGGAGCTCGATAATACTGGGAGTCCTGATAACCGCAGTCATCATAATCATGCTTTACGGGTTCCTGAAGACAAGGAAGGGGTTCGCTCTGAGAGCTACCGGAGATAACGAGGAAATGGTAAGAGCTGCCGGGATAAGCAGCGACAATATGAAGCTTCTGGGACTTTCCGTATCCAACGGCCTCGTTGGGCTTGCAGGCGGACTTCTGGCGCAGTATCAGGGGTATTCCGATGTGGGTATGGGTACGGGCATGGTCGTAATAGGCCTTGCCTCGGTCATAATAGGAGAGGTCATTTTCGGAACGGGAAGCCTTATGAGAAGACTTGTGGCAGTGGCGCTGGGAGCGGTGCTGTACAGGATGATAATAGGAGTGGCCCTTTATATCGGTATGCCGCCTACGGATCTTAAGCTGGTCTCAGCGGTGATAGTTACCGTAGCCCTTGCCATGGGAATGATGGGAGGAGGACTTTCGGTCATGAAGAGAAGGTCAAAGGCAGGTGAGAAAAATGCTTAAGATAGAAAAACTCACCAAGGTGTTCGGCGCAGGCACCGTAAACGAGATGAAGGCTCTGGACGATCTTAGCTTCCACGGGGAGAGAGGAGACTTTATAACCATAATAGGAAGCAACGGTGCGGGAAAGTCGACGCTGATGAATTCCATCGCCGGAGTGTTCCCCATAGACGAGGGAAGGATATTGCTCGCGGGAAAGGACATCTCAAAGGCTCCCGAGCATAAGAGGGCCGCGGATATCGGCAGAGTGTTCCAGGATCCTCTAAAGGGAACGGCGTTCGATATGACGATAGAAGAGAACCTTTCCATTGCGTATAACAAGACGAGAAAAAGAGGTCTGCAGCAAGGAATAAGCAGGGCGGACAGGGAGCTGTTCAGGGAAAAGCTGAGCCTTCTGGAAATGGGTCTTGAGGACAGGATGAAGGAAAAGGTAAGGCTCCTTTCGGGAGGGCAGAGGCAGGCGCTCACCCTGTTTATGGCAGTAATATCAAAGCCGAAGCTGCTCCTCCTTGACGAGCATACGGCCGCCCTTGATCCGGCAGCGGCAAAGAAGGTGCTGGAGCTTACAGACCGGTTTGCGGATGACAGCGACATGTGCACCATGATGATAACCCATAACATGAAGGCAGCCCTTGAGCACGGAAACAGGACGATACTTATGAAGGGCGGCAGGATCGCCATGGACATAAAGGAAAAAGAGAGAGACGAAATGACAGTGGAACGGCTCATAGAGCAGTTCGAGATAGATAACGACAGGATGCTGCTTTAGGCGGCATCCTTTTTTCGGTTGAGTGAAAAAGAAAATTCCGTATGTAAAGGTAGATGCCATACTGAAGACTAAATTCAATATTCTGAGGTTTGACAGATGGTG